>JAUTXB010000072.1 GCA_030838245.1 Acidimicrobiaceae bacterium | reverse complement strand
CCAACGATGTCGTCCTCGGCTACCTGGCCCATGCCACCGAGCGCATCCATCTGGGCTCGGGCATCTTCAACCCGCTGCCCCAGGTGAACCACCCGGCCAAGGTGGCCGAGCGGGTGGCCATGCTCGACCACCTGTCCAACGGTCGCTTCGAGTTCGGCACCGGCCGGGGGGCGGGCAGCCTCGAGATCCTGGGCTTTTTGCCCGACATGAAGGATCTGTCGGGCACCAGGGAGATCTGGGAGGACGTCATCGAGGAGTTCCCCAAGATGTGGCTTCAGGACACCTACGAGGGCTACGACGGCAAGTTCTGGTCGCTGCCCCCCCGCAAGATCCTCCCCAAGCCCTACGGCAAGCTGCACCCGGCCATGTGGTACGCGGCCGGAAACACCTCGAGCTACGCCATGGCCGCCCAGAAGGGACTCGGCGTGCTGGGGTTCTCCGTGGGCTCCTTTGACGAGCTGGGCCCCGTGATGGAGGCGTACAAGGCCGACATCGGTAACGCTGACCCCGTCGGCGCTTTCATCAACGACAACATCATGGTGACCACGGCCGCCTTCTTGAGCGAGGACGGCAAGGCGGCGGAGAAGTCGTTGCTCGACTCACACATGACGTACTTGCAGAGCAACGTGTTCCGCTACCACGACACCTTCCCCCACCCACCCGAGGTCCCGGTGTGGCCCGAGCTCATTCCCGACGTGACCGCCGAGCAGATCCCGTACCTCAAGGCGGCGGGCACCATCGTCGGTGATCCTGATCACGCCCTCGAGCAGTGCCAGCGATGGGAAGCGGCCGGGGCCGACCAGTTGTCCTTCGGGCTCGGCATGGCCAGCAAGGAAGAATCGCTCGAGATGGTGCGACTCATGGGCAAGCACGTCATCCCCAAGATCGACACCGATCCGGTGCATCGCACCACCCGCATGCGCGAGGCGGCAGCGGCAAAGCTGCCCGGCTGACGTACTGATTGAGCCTGCGGTCCGGCTGCGGGGTGTCGGTGCCCGCAGCCGAGGGCGCTGTCCCTAGTGGGTGGCCACCGTGTCGGTGTTGCGCCCCGAGCGGAGCACCGTGCCGGTGAGGGCCCCCGTCGGCACGCCATCGGCGATGGACGGCGTTCCGTTCACGAACACGGATGTCACGCCCGATGACGACGAGATGAGCCGGAGGCTGTCACCGGGCAGGTCGTAGACCCGACGGGCCGGGCCGCTGTTCACCGTCTCGGGGTCGAAGATGACCACGTCGGCGAAGGCCCCCTCTCTGAGCTGGCCCCGGTCTCGGAGCCCGAAGAGCCGGGCGGGTACGTCGGTGATGAGCTGGACGGCCCGCTCGAGGGGAACGAGCTTCCTGCCCCTGATCGTGTCGGCCAGGAAGCGCGTTGGGTACGGCGACCCGAGCATCCGGTCGAGGTGGGCGCCGGCATCGGATCCGCCGAGCAGGACGTCGTCGTGCTCCCACAGGTCGCGGCGAGCGGCCCAGTCGACGTCGGTGTCGCCCACCGGCAACGGCCACAGCACGGTGGCGAAGTCGTCGGCCTCAGCGATCTCGAGCAGCACATCGGACGGGTCAGCACCCTGCTCCTTGGCGATGTCGACCACCAATCGTCCTTCGTATTGCTTGTTCTCCGGCGCGATGGTGTCGCCGATGCGGTAGTTCGAGAAGTCGGCCAGCCGCTCGAAGGCGGTGCCCTTGGCCGCCAGCTGCATCTCCTCGCGCACCGCGGGGTCGTTCAGCTTGGCCGCTTTCTCCTTGGGCGGGAGGGACAAGATGGCGTGCCAGCCGGGAATGAGCCACAGGGCGCAGAAAGTGGCCAGGCTCATGTTCTGGTCGGCGAAGATGGGCATGGTCAGGGCCACGACCCGCCCGCCGATCTCCCGCGCCCGCTTGGACGGCAACAGCTGGTGCTTGGTCCGCTCGGCCGATCGGGCCGAGACGGTCAGCACGTTCCAGTTGAGTGGCCGGTTGGCCTGCGCGCTCATCTGGGCCAACAGCTCGGTCTCGGCCTCGCTGAACCCCTTGAGGCAGCCCTCGACGATGGCCTCGAGCGTGGTGCCCGGGTGCTCGCTCACCTCGCGGCACAAGGCGAGCAGCTCCTCCTCGGAGGCGGCGCGGCTCGGAACCTGCTTGGCATCGCCGTCGATGTGGGTCGACGACCGGGTGGTGGACAGGCCGAGACCGCCGGCGTCGAGAGACTCGCGCAGCAGGGCGATCAGCGTGTCGACCTCTTCGGGGGTGGCCTCCCGCTCACCGGCCTCGCCGCCCAGCACGTAGCGACGGAGCGCGCAATGGCCGACCAGGAAGCCGGCGTTCACCCCGATGCGCCCCTCCAGCCCGTCGAGGAACTCCCCGAAGGTCTCCCAGCCCCACTCGACTCCCTGCTCGAGGGCCTTCAATGGCATGCCCTCGACCTGGGCCATCATCCGGCGGGTGAAGTCGGCGTCGGCCTCCTTGAGGGGAGCCAGGGTGAACCCGCAGTTGCCGCCGATGACCGAGGTCACGCCGTGGTTGCTCGATGGCGTGGCGTGGCCGTCCCAGTAGAGCTGGGCGTCGTAGTGGGTGTGGGGGTCGACAAAACCCGGCGTCACGATCTGGCCGGTGGCATCGATGGTCTCGGTGGCCGGTTCGTCGACCTGGCCGACGGCGACGATGCGGTCGCCCCGGATGCCCACGTCGGCTTTCCGGGGAGGAGCCCCGGTGCCGTCTACAACGGTTCCATCTTTGATCAGGTAGTCGAGGATGACGGACCTCCAATTCTGAGTGCGCGGGTCACTGGGTAATCCTGCGGCGTCGTAGTTTGAACGCTACTGTCAGGTTTGGCGAACCGCCACTGTGTAGCGTCGAGGCCCATGACCACGAACCCGGCTTCGAACGTTGACTTCGGCATGCAGTTGCCCATCCAGGCCCGGTCCCGGCTGCAGTGCGATCCCTGGGAGGACGGTGCCGGGGCCACGGAGCTGGCGCTGATCGCCCAGGCCTGTGACGCCGCCGGGTTCTCGTATGTGGGGGTGTGCGATCACGTAGCCGTCCCGCGGGACCAGGTGGAGCGGATGCAAACGGCGTGGTACGACACGGTGGCCACCCTGGCATGGCTGGCCGCGCTGACCACGCGGGTCCGCCTCTTGTCCCACGTGTTCATCGTCGCCTACCGGCATCCGTTGGACACGGCCAAGTCGTTCATGACCCTCGACCACCTATCGGGCGGCCGGGCCATCCTGGGCGTGGGCGCCGGGCATGCGAAGGGCGAGTTCGACGTCCTGGGCGTCCCCTTCGAGCAGCGGGGCTCGCTCACCGACGAGTCCATCGACGTGCTGCGTGCCGCCTTTGACGACGAGTGGCCCGACATCGACACCCCGCATTTCGCCGTGCACGACGTAGGCCAGTCCCCCCGCCCGGTCCAAGCCCACCTGCCCATCTGGGTGGGTGGGAGCTCCAAGCCCGCGCTCCGCCGCGCCGCCGCCCGGGGTGACGGTTGGCTGCCCCAGGGGCCACCAGCCGAGGGAATGGCGTGGGCCATCGACATCCTCACTCAGGAGCGGGAGCGAGCCGGCCGTACCGGTCGGTTCGACATCGGCGGCGCGGCCAAGCCGCTGTATGTTGGCACCCCCACCTGGGACATCGGCGACAACGCCGTGGCCGGTGGTCCCGAGGAACTGGCCGCGGCCATCGGGGAGTGGGTCCTGCCCGGGGTCACCCATCTGCAGGTTCGCTTCCGGTGCCGGAGCGCCGACGAGCTCGTCGACCAGATCGCCGCCTTTGGCGCCGAGGTGATCCCATTGGTCAGGGGCTGACTGGCCGGCGGCGTCAGTCCGGCCCAGGCGGTATCGCCTACTTGACAAAGGCGCCGCCGTCGACGGGCAGCTGCACCCCGGTGATGTACCGGGCCTCGTCGGAGCACAGGAACACGATGGCGGCCGAGATGTCCTTGGCCTCGACCCACGAGATGGGCAGCGGACTGTGGCCGAACATATTCTCCTCGAGGTCGGCGCGGCCGGGATTCTCCTTGTCGGGCATGAAGAGCTTGTAAGTGATCGGTTTCTGCAGCATCGGGGTGTCGGCACTAGTCGGGTGGATGGTGTTCACCCGGATCCAGTGGGGGGCCAGCTCGTTGGTCAGCGACTGCATGAGCCCGACCACGCCGTGCTTGGCCGCCGAGTAGGGAGAGGTATGGGAGAAGCCCCGCAGGCCCGCCGTCGAGCTGGTGATCACGATCGAGCCACCCTCGTTGCGCTCGATCATGGGGGGGATAGCGGCCCGCACCGTGTTCCACACACCGGTGAGGTTGACGTCGATGATGTCCCGCCAGGTCTGCTCGGGGTAGTCCCAGGACTGCATCAGGTTGATCACCCCGGCGTTGGCCAGCACGATGTCGACGTGCCCGAACATGTCGATGCCCTCGTTGAGAACGGTGGTCACGCCGGCGAAGTCACGGACGTCGGCCTTGCGGGCCACGATCTTGCCTCCGGCTCCCTCCACCAGACTGACGGTCTCCTCGAGGTCCTCCGGCGTGGCCAGCGGGTAGAGCTCGGCGATCGACGGGATGTCCTCGCAGATGTCGAAGGCGATGATGTCGGCGCCCTCTTCGGCCAGCCTCACGGCGTGCGATCGGCCCTGCCCCCGGGCCGCACCCGAGATGAACGCCACTTTCCCGTCGAGCTTTCCCATCATGAACCCCCAGTTCGCTCCGGCGCCCGCCGGTGTGCGCGGCGACGATACTCGTTTGTCAGTATATGGCTCGTGGTGGCCGAGCCCAAAGTCGGGTCGTGAGCCACCTCAGTGCCATATCGAACCCGTCTACCACGAGCGGCCCCCTCATCTCCCAGCCTGCCGGCTGGGTGGTGGCCGTAAATTTCCTGCCCGTTCAGCCCGAGGCCTTGGGGACGAGGACGATCGGCCGGTGTCCCGGAACCGGATGCCAGCGCAGGACGTGGACGCCGTGCTCGGTCAGCACCGGGAGGGCGCCCAGGTGCTCGGCCTTGTTGATGGCCTCCTCGGATTGACCCGGGGTCATGGAGATGCGCCCGGCAGTGGGGGCAATGACGAAATAGACGGTACGAGACTCGATGGGGAACGACTGGCCCGGGGCGACCAGGGCATCGGCCCATCGGCGACCCGAGAAGTGGCCCAGCACCGGCATCGATGCGACGACCTGAGCTCCTTCGGGGATGAGGCCGGCGGCCTTGTTGATGGCCTCCCCCTGGGGGGCAGACACCTGGATCCAGTAGGCGGGGATTCGGGGCAACATGACGGTTGCCACTGCGATGCACTGGGCGAACACGGCGAAAGCGAGGATGGCCATGGTGAGGCGGGCGGCGCCCGCGTTCCATCGGCGAGCCACGGCACGAGCGATCCACAAGAGGAGGAACACCGAGCCGCACAGGCCGACGATCTCAGCGGGAATGGTCTGGAATCCTGACTCCAAGAAAATGGGTGGGGGCAGCAACGCGGCGGGAACGACGACCGCCAACACGACGGCGAAGCTCCAGGGGGAGACAAGGCCAAGGAGACCGGTCGGGACGAAGTTGCGGTACAGGTCGAGCGGCTTGGTGCCGAGCATGGTCAGCCATCGGCCAGGGTGGAAAACCATGGCCAGCGCCAGTCGAGGAGTGGTGACGGTTCCGGTGGCACCCGCTCCGGCCGTGATGTAGGCGTAGGCCTGGAGGTTGTCACCCCGATCGTCGCCGAGCGCTCCGACCAGGAGGAGCCAGCCGGCCCCGGCGGCCATGGCCACCAGACCCCAGCGCCGAACTCCGGTGCCGGCCAAGACCACACAGAGCCCGAGAGCGAGGACAAGGAGTCCGGCGTAGTCAGAGGTGGTCAGGGCGAGGGCGCTCCAGACCAATGCGGCCGCGGGCTGCTGCCGCCAGAAAGCCCGGGCGGCCAGGACGAGGAAGAGCGCGGCGAACCCCTCCATGTGGAAATCGAAGGAGATCCCCTGCCACAGCCATGGATCGAAGACCAGGATCACCAAGAAGCCGAGCACACACCAGGTGGCCAGGCGTCTGGTGATGATGGGTGAATCCTGGTCGAGCTGACGCTCGAACATCTCGAGTATCCAGCGGATCGCCACCAGACTGGCCAGGGCCAAGGCCAGGTCCTGCAGGAGCAAGAGGGTGAGCCCGCTCGGGTACAGGGCGTAGATGAGCGTCAACGGGTACAGGAACAGAGCGAAGTGCTCCTGTAGGAAGGTGCCGCCACCACTCACCGACGAGTACGGATTGAGGTCGCCATGAAGGATCAACCACGCGGACTGGTTGAAGTCGGAGATATCCCAGGCGTCTCCACCACGGTGCCACTGAAAGATGCTCCATGCGCACATGGCCAGGAACAAAACGGCGATGACGACCATGCAGAGGGGCCAGACGCCCACCCGCGATGTGCGGCCGGAGGCGCCGTCGACCGCGGTCTCTACTCGTCGCCGTGGCGCATGGCGGTGCTTGCCGGTGGTAACGGCAACCGCACTGTGCATCCAGCGAGTCTACGTGTGGTGCTGGCTCGGGCCCGAGCTGACTGTACGTCATCACCGGCTGCCCGAGATGATGCAGACGCTGCGTTCAAGAGCATGTTGCGGGAACCCCCGTCGGTGCCGGGGAGCCTCTCGGCCATGTCGATGGCTAGGGTCGAGACGGAGCGGGCCGATATGACGGGAACGAGGGTGACGTAGTGCACGATGTGAACACCGACGACGCAGACACAGACAACCCGGTCGCAGACGACCCAGTCACTGACAACGCAGGGCAGCTGATCCGGGACGAACAGGAGATCCGGAACCTCGTGGCCCGCGTGGCCCACCTGGCTGATATGGACCCCGACCTGGACGACTACCTCGACTGCTTCACTGACGACGCCGTGTGGGAGTTCCCCGGCAGCGCCAGTGAGGACCTAGGCCACAGCCGGACCGAGGGCAGGGACCAGATTGCCGCCGATCGTCGACAGCGCCGAGCCGACGGGTTCCAAGGGCCGGGCACCAACACCAGGCACGTGAACACCACGCTGGCCGTGCGGGTGGACGGGAGCGACGTGGCCGAGGCCGAGTCCTACTGGCTGTTCGTGGGCGACACGCTGGGGTCACCGGTGCTCCGGGGCATCGGTCACTACCACGACCGCTTCTCCCGCACGCCCGAGGGCTGGAAGCTCGCCTCCCGCCAGATCACCACCGGCTGACCTCCCGGGCCACGCGCCGACTGGTCGGGCCAGCGGGCCACCGGCTGAGGTCGGCGGTCCCGGTCAGGGCTGCTTGATCGGGACCTTGCCCACCCCGCCGGCATAGGGCGGTCCCATGGCACACACGGCCGGCCCGTACTGGCCGGTCAGGCCGAAGTGGTTGGTGGACGAGTAGTTGTACTGGATGCCGACGAACGACTGATGCATCCCCTCGATGGCCTTCTTGATGGCGTTCGGGTCGGTTGAGTGGTACTTCTCGATAGCCGCGGCCATGATCTCGACGGGGACCGAGTCCGAGGCGATGTACGTCAGGTAGTTGACGCTCGAGGCCGCGGTGACCGCGCTGTACTTGGCGAAGAGACCCTGCTGCTCGGCCGTGAACGTCTGGCTGGGTGAGGACGCGCAGTCGACGTAAGGCGCATAGGCCTTGGACACGAGAGCCCCCATGGCGTCGAACCCGTCATACCAGGCGCCGGGTGAGGACATGATGGTCGGGGACCAGTTGGCCGACTGCATGGCCTGCCACACCGGACCGAAGCCAACGCCCAGGTAGACGACGAGCAAGTCGGGGTTCGCCGCTTTGGCCTTGGAGATGGCCGCGGAGTCGTCCACCGAGCCCGAGGGGATGGTCACCGACTGGACGATCTTGGCCTTGGGTGCGTACTTCTTCATCCCAGCCTGGATCTGGTTCACTGCGTCGGTGTCCTGGGGCAGTCCGTCGGTTAGCACCGCCACCCGCTTGAAGCCCTTGGTGGCCATCCACTTGCCCGCCACCGCCCCCTCTTGCTGGACGGACCCACCGGGGCTGAAGGCGTAGGGGTACTTGGTGGTGTCGGCGTACTGCGAGCCGGTCAGGGTCGACACCACCGGCATCTTGGCCTTGGTCAACACGGCCAGCTGCTGGCTCTGGGCCGCCGGGCTCTGGGAGACGGTGACCACCCCGGCCGCCTTGTCGGCCACCATCTGGTTGGCGGCCTGGACGGCGCCGGTCACGTCGCTGGCGTCATTTTGCAGCTTGATGATCAGCTGGTGGCCATCGATGCCGTTGGGGTGGGAGGCATTGAAGGCCTGGAGGGTGACGTTCTGGAAGGCGGCCTTGGTCGTGGCTCCGTAGGCCGCGGCCGCGCCGCTTAGGTCGGCGGACAGCTCGAAGGTGATCGGGCCCTTGGGGATCGGTGGGTAGCCCGAGCTGGCACTGGCGCTCGACCCCAAAGTGGACACCGTGCCGGCGGTGATTCCGACGGCCATGAGGGCCACCGCCAACAACACCCGAACCGATCGGAACCGCACGTACGTACACGTCATTCGTACCCCCCTGGGCTGACCCCCGTGCCTGCACGGCGGGTCTCGCTGGCGAAAGCGGATGCCATTACCTGCCATACGGAAGGTAGTCGGGGGCGCCGATCGAACGCAAGCCGTGGTTGCGTGAGCGTCACGAGAACGCACTCCGCTCCCAGGTCAAAGCGGTCGAACCGGTTCAGACGGTCGCAACCGGGTGGGGTTGGGTCAACCGGCGGCGGGTACCCGCTCGGCCACCAGGGCCGAACGGTTGACCTTGGTGGCCTCCGACCGGGGGATGAGGTCGACGAATTCCACCGACTTGGGCACCTTGTAGGGGCTGAGGCGCGATTTGGCGAACTCGATCACCTCTCGTTCGGTGACCGCTGTCCCCGAGCCCGACCACTGGGCGATGGCGTGCACCCGCTGTCCCCACTCCTCGTCGGGGAGCCCGATGACCACCACATCGGCCAGGCCGGGATGCTCACTGAGCGCCGCCTCGACTTCGGCCGGGAACACGTTGGCCCCGCCGGAGACGATCATGTCGACGCGGCGGTCGGCCATGTACAACCAACCCTCCTCATCGAGCCAGCCCAGGTCGCCGATGGTGGTGAAGTTGTCGTCGGTCACCGGGGCGGGCGGCACGTCGCCCAGGTACCCGTGGGTGATCCCGTCGGCCTGTCGCAGATAGATCTCGCCGATCTCGCCGGCGGGGAGCTCGTCGCCCTCGGGGCCGAGGATCCGGATCTCCGTCTCGGTCCAGGGCTGGCCCAGGGTGCCCGGGTGCTCGAGCCACCCGTCCCCGCGGCAGGCCACCACCCCCGCCCCCTCGCTCGACCCGTAGGTCATGTAGAAGCGCTCGGGCCCGATGAGGTCGAACCAGAATCGGGCCAGCCACTGGGGCAGCACGGCGGCACCCTGCATGGTCCACTCGATGCTCGAGAAGTCCCGCGACGCGATGTCGGGGAGCTGGGCCACCCGCTGGAACATCGGCGTGGCCCCGGTGAACCCGGTGACCCGGTGCCGCTCGATTAGGTCCACCATGTGGTCGGCCCGGAACCGCTCCATCAGCACCGCCCGGTAACCGGACAACAGGTTGGACATGGTCAAAAAGCCGTTGTTGTGGTAGATCGGCCCCGGGGTCAGGATCAGCTGGTCGGCCGATATCGGTCCCCAGGACTCCATGATGCCGAGCGCGCCTGGGGCCCCTTCGGTGACCACCGCGGGGGACTTGCGCAAGATGACCTTGGGCGACCCCGTCGACCCTGAGCTGCAGATGCCGGAGTGGTGGGGGGCGGTGACCTCGGGAAGCACTTCGGTCGACTCGGACAGGCTGTCTTCGAACAGGTCGAAGTTGGAAGCGTCGACGACCAGGGCCGCGTTGATCACCGTCCGGAGGCGACCCAGCTCCCACTCGGGGAGGTCCCAACGTACGGGCACCGGCACGGCCCCCAGCTTCCAGGCGGCAAAGGTGGCGAAGACCAGTTCGGGCGAGTTCTTCAGCTGCATGGCGAACAGGTCCCCGACACCGAGGCCGCGCCGGGCCAGCGCCCGGGCCACCTGGGTGGTGCGGTCGTCGAGCTCGGCCCAGGTGAAATGGCGCTCGGTCCGGTCCTCGGCCGCGAAGATCAGGGCGACCTCGTCCGGCGAGGCCAGGGCCAACTCGTGGATCCGGGTCCCGTACGGGGTCGTCTCCGGCTCAGCCTCTGTCTCGACGTCGGCTTCTTGGGTGTTCACTACTTCGGCGTTGGCTTCCACGGTCTGCCACTCTTACCGGGCGGGCCACACGGTGCCAGCCGACCGGCTGGGCGTCAGGAGGTCCCGGTCACCTGTGGCGCCATTTGCACCAGCAGCTCGCGCACCGCCCGCTTGGACACCTTGGCTGTCGATCCCTTGGGCAGGTCGTCGACTACCAACACGATGCGCGGCTTCTTGTAGCCGGCCAGCCGTTCGCTGCACCAGTCGCTCAGGGTGAGGCCGTCGAGCTCGGAGCCGTCTCTGGTGACCACGGCCGCGGCCACCACCTCGCCCCAGCGCTCGTCGGGTACTCCGACGACACAGACGTCTCGCACTCCCTCGTGCTGGACGAGCACCCGCTCCACTTCGGCCGGGTAGACGTTGAGCCCGCCCGAGATGATCATGTCCTTGATGCGGTCGACGATGGTGATGAGCCCGGTGTCGTCGACGGTGGCCACGTCGCCGGTCCGATACCAGCCCTCGACGAGGGCCTCGGCCGAGGCGGTCGGGTTATTCCAATAGCCCAGCATCACCTGTGCACCGTTGACCCAGAGCTCCCCGTGGTTGCCATCGACTTCGGCCGCCTGCTCGTCGACTAGGCGCATGGACGCCGCCGGTACCAGTCGTCCGGTGGGCACGGCCGGGGCGTCGGCCACCCTCGGGTCGAGCTCGTCGCGATGACGGAGCACGGTAATGGGATGGGGGACCTCGGAGGTCCCGAACACCTGGGTGAGGATGGGGCCGAACGTCTCGAGGGCCGCGTCCAGGGTGGTGCGACTGATGCTCGCCCCGCCGTAGGTGATGTTGCGAAGCCCGGCGGGCACGCCGTGGCGGCGGGCGTGCTCGACCAGCATCTGGATCATGGTGGGGACGACAAACGTGGAGGTGCCGCCGTGGTCGACCACGCAGTCGAAGAACGCGGCCGGTTCGAACTTGGCCAACAGGATGCTCGCCGCCCCGCGGGTGAAGAAGGTGAGCACCTTGGACCCGCTGCCGTGGGAGAGCGGACCGGCGTGGATCATGCCGTCCCCCGGCCCGGCGCAGAACTCCTCGGAGGTGCTCATGAGCGTGGCCGTCACCCGGCAGCGGTCGGCCAGCATGGCCCCCTTGGGGCGCCCGGTCGTCCCCGACGTGTACAGCAGCTGGCTGAGCCGCTCGGGGTCCGGCGCCAGCGGGACCGGCACCGGCCGGGCCGATCCCAGGAGCGCCTCGTAGCCGCCCAGGGCACCGGCCCCGTCGGTGTCGGCATCGATGTCGACGATGGTGGGGGGTCGGTCCAGCTCGGCCACCAGCTCGGCCACCCGTGACCGCTCGGCCGACTCGGTGATGAGCACGCCGGCACCCGAATCGGCCAGCAGGTACTGGCGCTCGTCATCGCTGAGGCGGGGGTTGATCGGGACCTTGACCATCCCGGCCCGGGCGATGGCGAAGTCGCACTCCACGTACTCCAACCGGTTCCGCATCAAGATGGCCACCCGGGCCCCTGGCTCGGGGGTCAGCCCGGCCAGGACGTTGGCCAGTCGCCCCGACCGGTCGCCGACTTCGGCAAAGGTCAGGCGGCGATCGCCGTCGACCACCGCGGTGCGCGGGCCGTAGGCGCGGGCCGACCGCTCGACCAGCTCAGGGATGGTGGGCATCGAACCTCCCCCACACGTCGGCCAGGGCCTGGCAGATCTCGCCCACGGTGGCGCTGGCCCTGACCGCCGTCAGGATGGGAGGGACAGTGTTGGACTTGGATCGGGCCGCGGCACGCACCTGCTCGAGGGCCGCGGTCACCGCGCCGGCGTCACGGTCCCGGCGCAGGCGGCCCAGCGACTCGACCTGCGCCTCTTCGATGGTGGCCAGATCTCGCCGGGTGGGCTCCCGGTTCAGCGCCGTCGGTGGAGCGGTGGTGACGTGCCGGTTCACGCTGACCACGGGGTGGTCCCCCCGGTCGATGCGGTTTTGCAGCCGGAAGGCCTGCTCGTCGATCTCGGCCTCCAAGAAACCGGACTCGAGTGCACCGATGGCCCCGCCCTCTCGCTCGATGCGGGCCATGTAGGCCCGGATCTCCTCCTCCAGCTGATCGGTCAGGGCCTCGACCAGGTACGACCCCCCCAGCGGGTCGGCCGACCGGGTCACCCCGGTCTCCAGCGCCAGGATCTGCTGGGTCCGGAGCCCCAGATGGGCGGCTTCCTGGCTGGGGATGCCGAGGGCCTCGTCGAACGACGACGAGGCCAGGGTCTGGACGCCACCCAGCACCGCGGCCAGGGCCTGGTAGGAGATCCGGATGAGGTTGTTCAGCGGCTCGTTAGCCGTCTGGTAGCCGCCCAACGTGTAACAGAAGATGTTGAGAGCCCGGCTGGCGTCGTCGGTTGCCCCGAAGTGTTGCGCCATGACGTCCGACCACACCCGGCGGGCGGCCCGGAACTTGGCCACCTCTTCGAAGATGTCCAGGCCCGAGGACAAGAACATGTACACCGAGTGGGCGAACGACTCGACGGGGAGCCCGCGGTCGAGCGCGCACTGGATGTACTCGATGCCGTTGCTGATGGCGATGGCCACCTCTTGCACGGCCGTCGAGCCGGAGTCACGAATGTGGTAGCCGCAGA
>JAUTXB010000270.1 GCA_030838245.1 Acidimicrobiaceae bacterium | reverse complement strand
CGGGCTCCGGCCAATTGCATTCGCGCCCCGGACGGCGAGCGGGAAGGCTTCGTTCGTCCTGGCTTTGCGCCATAGGGTGTGCGGCCGGTTCTGTGTGGCCCTTGGGTTACGTGGTCTTCGGGTCCTCTTTCTGTCTCGGTCTGGCACGCGCACTACCCCACCGGGATTGATGGAGCGCACACGCGCCGAACCGAGTGTTGTTTTTCTCGGTCACCTCCGTGCGTCCCGGCCGGCTGAAGTGCCTAGGTCCGGAGCGGGCACCCTCGGTCTCAGCCGGGGCACCTTGGAAGTTGCTCGTGAAACTATACAGGTCTTCCACGGGAGGATGGCGCATGGTGGCATTTCCAATTGGAAACGGACGGGAAGTGCCAACCATGTGGTTCGCTCATAGCCCCAGGTCAGATGACCTAAAAGTGGAGGGCCTGCCCCCTCCAGATGTCAGCGAATTGGTCGTACCGTAGGCACCAGGGGGGCAAACGTATGTTCCCTGAGGCACCCTCGCCATACGCCCAGGCCGTAGGCGAAATCGTCGGCCAACGACGCGGCCGTCCACCGCACCGGGTCAAGGGGTGGGCGCCGCCGCAGCCACTCCCCGAGAGGCGGCACCACCAAGAGGGTGAGTGCGGACCACCGGTAGCGCCGGCTGCGGGCGGCGATCACCACGAGCGCAGGCCCGGCCATGACGGTGCCGGCCCGGCCGATGCCCTCGGTCGTGGACACCAGGGCCTGCCCGCTCCAGCGGGCCACCAGGTCCCGAGGTATGCCTGCCGTAGCCGCCCGGCGGCCCAGGGCCAGGGCAGAAACCACGGACATGGCCGCGGCGAGGAGCGGCCGGCGGGCCAGCGCCAGGGCGACGGCTGCGGCGGGCAACGGCCGGAGCACGACCGGGGCGAGCCGCCCCCGGTGTCGGCGCGAGAGAGGCGCCGAGGAGGTCCCGTAGTGGAATCGCCGGCCGAGCAGTTCGGGCCAGGTGCTCGGCTCCCCGTGGTCGACGACCACCGAGGGCACGTAGCGAATGTGCCAGCCGGCGTCGCCCATCCTCCAGATCAGGTCGACGTCCTCGCCGTAGCGCAACGATGGCTCGAACCCGCCGGCGAGCGCGGAGCGACGGACCACCAACGCCGCCGTCGGGACGTACGACACCGGGCGGCCAGGCCCGACCTCACCCTCGCGCTGACCCAGATCGAGCGGCGACCGGGCCGACACATAGCGATCGAGGACCGAGGGTGGGCGGGTGGCGGGCACCCCGATGGGTCGCACCCGGGGGGCAACGGCGCCGATGTCAGGATCGCCGAACAGGCCGGCCAGGTCAGAGAGCCAATTGGAGCGCGGCACGCAGTCGCTGTCCAAGAAGGCGACCAGATCGGTGTGCACCTCGACCAGCCCGTCATTGCGGGCCGCAGCCGGACCGCCGCACCGGTCCCGGACGACCAGACGGGCGTGATGGCGATTGCAGACCTCGACGATCGGCCCCGGGCTCTCCGAGCCGTCGTCCACGACGACCACGGCAACGTCGGAGCCCGTGGCGGCGAGGCATCGGTCGAGCAGGTCGGCCCGGTCCTTCACCGGGATGACCACCGTGATGTCCTCGGTGTCGTGGGTGGTCGGAGGTCGGGGATGGGCCATGCCCGCGTTCACCAGGCGGCGCCCGAGGCGGCGCGCGGCCACCGAACCGCGGGTGCCGGCGATCAGGCCGGCGAGGGCGGCCTGTCCCGAGGTGCTGAGCCGGAGCAGCCGGCCCGGGAAGCCACCGACCAGGGCGCGGCCCTGGTCCAGGCTCCGCACCGAGGGGTCGATCACCAGGCGCCAGCCCGGCGGGAGCGGGGTCAAAGGGCCAGGCCGCCGTCCACTGCGACATTGGCGCCGGTCATGCCGCTGCTCTCGGGACCGGCCAGCCACGCCAGGGTGGCGGCCACCTCGTCGGGGTCGAGCAACCGCTCGATGGGCTGTTGGGCGGCGAACGACTGGGCCGAGGCCAGGCCGTACAACCGTGCGCTCTCGACCAGGATGTCGGTGTCGGTGGAACCCGGGCTCACCGAGTTGGCCGTCACCCCGGTGCCCCGGAGCTCGGCAGCCAGGCCTCGGACCAATCCGACCACGCCGGCTTTGGCCGCGCTGTAGACGGCCAGCATGGGCATGCCCCGGGTGGCGGCGGCCGAGGCCACGGCCAGGAACCGGCCGTCTCGAGGCGCGGGCCGGCGCAAGAGGGCCGGGATCCCCGCACGGGCGGCTACCAGTACCCCGCCCAGGTCGATGTCGAGCACCGCTTGCTGCTCCTGTTCGGGCATCTCCCACTGGGGCACGCCGCCGGCCACCACGCCGGCCACCACGATGACGGCGTCCACCCCGCCGAAGCGGCGCTCGGCCATGTCGATTGCCTCGTGGACGACGGTCAAGGAGGTGGCGTCGCCGACTACGGCAACGACCTGGTCGCCCGAGGCGTCGGCCACCGCGTGCAGCTGCTCGGCCGTTCCCATCGAGTACGGCAGCCGGGGATCGTCGGCGCCCCGATCGATGGCCACTACCGACCAACCGTCGGCGGCCAGCCTCCGGACGGTGGCCGCGCCGATGCCGCGAGCCGCACCGGTGACCACGGCCGTCCGGTTCACCGGTCGTCGGTGGATGTCAGAACCCGCATCCAGTCGGTCACGGTTGCCTCCAGGTCGTCGATGGCCGCGTCGAGCAGAACACGACCCTCGTTGGCCGATGCCCCGGTCGGGTCGCCGAGGACGCCATTCTCGCTCACCGACCGGGTGCCACCAGCGGACAGGGCCGGGAGGAGCTCAGCCAGCGGTGTCGAATTTCCCGGTACGGCCCGGCCCATGTCGACTCGATCAGCAGCCAGGGCCAGCATCACCGACGTCTCCACCCGGCCGGCGTGAGCGTCGCCTTCCCAGCGCGGGGCCCAAGCCAGCACGGAGCGGCCCTCGTCTCGCAGCTGCCTCACCGCCCGGTTCACCGGGTCGGCGTTGCCGCCATGGGTGGACACCACCAGCATGCGGCCGAACGAGTCTGCCGCCGATCGCCCCAGCTCCACCAGGAACAGCTCGGTGGCATCCCGCCCGATGGACAGGGTCCCGGCGAACCCGGCGTGCTCCCCGCTTGATCCATAGGACAGGGCGGGCGCCACCACGACGTCAGGTCGTCGTTCCGACAGCGCGTCGACGATGGCCTCGGCGATGTCGGTGTCGGTGGTCACCGGGAGGTGGGGCCCGTGTTGCTCGGTGGAGCCGACGGGGACGGCCAACACCCCGGCCGGCACGTCGGGCCAGGCCAGTGCGTTGAGTCGGGATGCGCTCATGACTGGGTTTCGGCCGGCTCGTTCCCGTCGCCGAGATACCCGTGGCGGTCCAAGAAGGCGAGCAGGGCGTCGGCCGCCTCGCGGGCGTCGACCGGCCCGATGATGGTAGGCGGGTCATGGGCCACCAGGGCGCCGGTCAGGGACAAGAGCCGCTGACGGGGCGCGGCGCTGTCAGGGGGCGGGATCACCCGGGTCCGCGGACGGTACGGGGCCACCTGACCGACCGCCATCGGCACCCGGGCATCGTCGGCGCTTCCCCGGGTCGAGATGGTGGGGACGGCGGCCCGCCCTGCAGCCAGCGTGGCCGGAAGCGATGCCCTCCGGAGCCGAACCCCCGCACCCTCCACCGAGCACACCGCCGGCTGGGGGACCCGGAGCCGCTCGCGCCGTCCACCGTCGAGCCGGCGCTCGACGAGGACACCGTCGCCTTCCGCCCGGAGCTCGACAAGGCCGAGGGCCTGGGCCGCGCCGAGCTCGTGAGCCAGGAAGGCCGGGAAGGCTCCTGTACCCCGGTCGGCCGAGCGGTCGCCGCAGATCACCAACGCCGGAGGCCCGTCCGGGAGCAGCACCCGGGCGACAGTTCGGGCCAATGCTCGCTCGTCGGCTCCCAGGTCGTCGACGAAGCCCTGAGCCGAGCCGAGCCTGTCACTCCCGCCAGCGCCTGGCGCCTGTGACATGCCGCCATCGCCTGGCGGCTGTGTCATACCGCCATCACCTGGCGGCTGTGTCATACCGCCATCACCTGGCGGCCAGGCGATCCGGAGGGCCCGGCAACCGAGGGCCATCGTGTTGCGCAACATGTCGTCGGCTGCCGCCGGGCCGGCCGTGACCACCAGGACGGCGGCCGACCAGGCCTCGGCGATCCGCAGGGCGTGCTCCACCGCAGCCTCGTCGGCGGCTGAGAGCCCGGCACGATGGACGTCGCGGGTGATCGCTCCGGTCAACGGGTCGACGTCCGGCCGGAGGTCGGTGTAACGGACACACGCCACCACCAGGGGGGTGGACGGCGCTTCGGCGGAGGTGGGCGTGGTTGTCATCCGTGCCGGAACTCGACCCCGTGACCGCCGTCCGGATAGGTCCAGGTGAGGGCCCCTTCGTGATTGCAGACCATGTAGCAGGTCCCGCACTCGAAGCACTCTTCGTAGTTGAACAGCACGCCTCCGTCGGCGGTCGGGGCGAACAGGTTGGCCGGGCAGGCGGTCACGCACGCCTTCGTCGTGCAGGACCGGCAGACCTCCGAGTCCACCACGATGTGCGCCCGCGCCGCGACCCGGAAGTCGACGGTGGCCATGAGGTCCTCGAAGGAGGTCCCCCGGTAGCGGGACTCGAGCCCGGGAGCGGCCATGCCGTCGTGGTCCACCGGGCTCAACCGAAGATCCTCGCCGCTCGGATGGTGTCGGTGGCCAGGTCGCGGAGCCGCACGCCATGACGGGCGGCGACCTGTCGGGCCAAGCGGACCGCTCCGGGCTTGGGAGTGGGATTGGTCACGGTGAACATGCCCTCGACCAGATCGCAGATCATCCCGGGATATCGGTGCTGGAGCCGGTCCGAGAGCACCAGGGCAGGAGCACGTCGGAGGCGCTTGTGGTCGGCCAGGACGAACTGCTGCTCCAGGTCGGCCCGGTAGGAGGACAGGCCGGCTTCGGAGAGGTCGCCGGCGGTGATGGCCCGGTCTGCCGCCTGGCCGGCGGCATAGCCCGAGCCGATGGCGAAGTTGACGCCCTCGAGCCAGATACCGGCGGCCAGGGTCATGGCCGCGGCATCGCCGGCGATCAGCATGCCGTCCATGGCCAACTTGGGCATGGTGTCGTAGCCCCCCTCGGGGATCAGGTGGGCGGCGTACTCCTTGACGTCGGCCCCCCGCAGATAGGGCGCGATCGAGGGGTGGGCTTTCAGGTCGGTGATGATCTCCTCGGGGCGCACTCCGGAACGGGCCAGCTCGGGGAGCGAGAGGACGACGCCGACGGCCACCGACTCGGCGTTGGTATAGAGGAAGCCCCCGCCCGGTATGCCGCGTGTGCACCCGACCATCTCGATGTCCAGACCCTCGTGGCTCGCCACCCCGAACCGCTCGTTGATCACCTCGGGTGGGAGGCCGAGCACCTCTTTCACCCCGAGCGTGTGGTGCTCGGCCTCGGCCCGGGGGAGCAGCCCGGCCTCTTTGGCCAGAAAGGAGTTGACGCCGTCACAGGCCACCACCAACTTCGCCCGAAGGTCGCCGTCGGGCCGATCGGTCTGCACCCCCGTCACCCGACCGGCGGCGTCGCGGAGCAGCGCCGTGGCCACCGTGGACGTCACCAGCTGGGCCCCGGCTTCCACGGCCTTGCCCGCCAACCAGCTGTCGAAGTCGGCCCGGTACGTGGTCATCCCGTTGTAGGGCGGCGAGCCCCAGGCCTCCGACCGGTAGTCGACCGAGAGCGACTGGTCGCCCGTCATCATCATCGTGGAGCGGCGTACCACCCACCGCTCCACGGGCACCTCGTTCCACCAGCCCGGTATCAGGCCATCGAGGACGCGTCCGTAGACCACTCCGCCGTAGACGTTCTTCGACCCGGGGAAGAGGCCCCGCTCGACCAGCACCACCGAGCGGCCGGCCCGGGCCAGGGCCAGGGCGGCAGCCGATCCGGCCGGGCCGGCTCCGACGACCACGGCATCGAGCACGGCTGTCTCGGGCCCTGTTGCGTCAAGCCTTGTCTCAATCACGGAGCACCTCGTTCGGAACGGGAAGGTCGAGTCGGCGGGCCAGAGCCACCAAGAGGTCGGCGGCGTCGGTCACCAGCCCGAGGTCGGCCATGGCGGTCATCGGGCACGACGGGTCCGTGTTCACGCTGACGATGTGGCGGGGTGCCCCGATCCCCCCGGTGTGCTGGGTCGCTCCGGATACTCCCCATGCCACGTAGAGCTCTGGGTCGATCGTCACCCCGGTGGTGCCGATCTGGCGCTCGTAGCCGATCCACCCGGCGTCGGTGGCTACCCGGGTGGCCCCGGCCGACGCGCCCAGGGCGGCGGCGACGGCGCCCAGGAGGTCGAACAGGGCCCGGGCGTCCTTGTCGCCGCCGTCACGGCGGGGGAGGCCGGCACCTCCGGCCAGCACGCGCCGGGCGTCACCGAGGTCCATGGTGGCCGGGTCGGGCTCGAGCACCTCGAGCACCTCGGGGTCCGACACGCCATCCAACGGCTCGGTCAGCTCGATGGGCTGGCTCGGCTTTCTCGCAGCCACCGGGGTCACGGTCCGGACGCCGGGGACCAACGTGGCCACCACCGGGCCCTCGACCCGGACCGGGATGAGGGCCCGGTCATCGAGCCGGGAGAGCACAGCCGAGGTGCCCGGTGTCGCACCGCTCTCCAGTGTCACCTCGACGGCGTGGGCCAGCAGTGGCCGGTCCAAAGCGGCGGCGAGTCGTGGGGCAAGATCACGACCGTCGGGGGACGCGGGCACCACGACCAGGGGGACCGAGCGCACCATCTGGGCCAAAGAGCCGGCCAGGGCCCCGGCTCGGAGCCCCGGGCCGGTGTCGCACCACCAGGCCTGTTCGGCCGCAGTCAGCGTGTCGGCCGCCTCCTCGGCACCCGAGCCCACCACGAGGGCCAGGCCGCCGGCCTCGGCCACCGCCTCGTCGCCGCCCCGGGGGAGCTGGCCCGACCGGGCCACGACGACGGCCAGCGCCCGTCCCGTCGGGAAGGTGATTGCCGGACGTGGGCTCACAGCGATACCGCCACGCGATGGCCTTCGATCACGGCGGCGTGGGCCCGCCGGGGGGCCAGGCAGTCACCCACGCGATGGAGCGGGAACCCGGACCCTTGGAGCTCCCGCCAGAGTCCGTCCTCGGGCTGTTGGTGCACGGCGCAGACCACCCAGTCGCACAGGCGAACCTCGTCACGCCCGGTCGGGTGGTGCTGGAGGGTGAGGGTCACCGCGCCGTCGGGACCGTCGGCCACCCCCATGGGGACGAGGTCTGTGCTCTGGCTGATCCCCTTGGCCGCGGCCTTCACGTTCCAGGTTTCCATGTCCAGCGTGATCCCCAGGTCCTGCCCGACCACCATGCCGTTGGCGGCCACCTCGACCTGGCATCCTCGGTCGGCCAAGAGCTCGGCCGTGGCCGTCGCCTGGTGGAACCCGAGCTCGTCGATGAGCACCACGGTCCCCGATGGCGTGACCCGGCCCTCGAGCACGTCGCGCACATCGACGACGCGGGGGTGCCCACCGGACCACCACGGCGCCAGCGGGCGTGCTCCGGTGGCCAGGACCACGACGTCGGGATGTTCGGCCCGGACCAGCTCGGCGTCGGCCTCGGTCCCGAGCCGCATCTCGATACCGAGACGGCGGGCGTGGGCGATCAGGTTGCGCACGATGTCGAGGAACTCCGCTCGGCTGGGAACGCTGGCGGCCACCTGGACCTGGCCGCCGAGCCGGTCACCTCGTTCGATCAGGGTGACGTGGTGGCCCCGTTCCGACGCCGTCACCGCGGCTTGGAGGCCGCCAGGGCCTCCGCCGACGACCAGCACTCGCGATCGGCGACGGGGAGCGGGGAGGGACAGCGACTCGAGCCCGGTGCGGGGATTCTCGATGCAGCCCAACCACCGGTTCAGGCCCATGCGGCCCACGCACTCCTGGTTGCAGGAGAGGCAGCTACGGATCTCGGTGGCGTGTCCGGATCGGGCCTTGGCGGCGAAATCGGCGTCGGCGATCTGTCCTCGCACCACGCCGACCAGGTCGCACTGCCCGGCCTCGAGGGCCCGGTCGGCCTGGAGCGGGTCCTTGAACCGACCGACCCCCACCACGGGAATGTCCACTGCCTCCCGGATGGCGCTCGGGATGAACATGGCGTACCCGGGGGGCACCTGCATGCTGGCCTCGATCATGTACAGCGTGGCCGTGGCCACGCCGATCGACGTGTTGATGTAGTCGACCTCGCCACCGGCGTCCACCATCCGAGCCACGGCTACGGCATCGTCGATGGTGGTACCGCCCTCGATGAGCTCGTCGCCGCAGATGCGCACGCCCAGCACGTGCTCGGTACCGATCGCCTCTCGTACCGCGGTGACGATCTCGAGCAGCAACCTGGCCCGGTTGGCCAGCGATCCCCCGTAGTCGTCGGTGCGCCGGTTGGTGGCCGGTGACAGGAATCCTCGCACGATCGAAGAATGCGAGCACTGCAGCTCGATGCCGTCGAAGCCGCCGGCAATGCAGTGCCCGGCCACGGTGGCATAGCCCGACACGATCTCGCCGATCTCATGGGCCTCGACCGCCTTGGGCACCTCCCGGAAGAGCGGATCGGGGACCGGGCTGGGGGCCCAGACCGGCAGACGCGAGTACATGCTCGATGCCTGGCCGCCATTGTGGTTGATCTGGGCCAGGATGGGAACGTCGTGGGCGTGCACGGCCTCGGTGATGCGCCGGTAGCCGGGGATGACCGCCGGGTTGAAGCCGTGGATGAGCTTCTCGTAGGGCCAGTCGGTGACGTGGGTGGAGTGCTCCTCGGTGACGATCAGGCCGGCGCCACCGGCCGCCCGCGCCGCGTAGTAGGCGGCGTGCTGGGCGGTGGGCAAGCCGTCCTCGGCGTAGTTGGTCAGGTGGGCGGAGAAGACGATCCGGTTGCGCACGGTCAACGGCCCGATCCGCAACGGAGTGAACAGGTACCGGTACTGGCCGGCGCTGCTCATCGATCGGTCCCTGTGCTCACGGCGCGGATCGGCCCCTGCTCAGCGGGCGTTGGCGCCGGCGTCGACGGACAGGGTGACCCCGGTGACGTACTTCGCCTCGTCGGAGGCCAGGTAGAGGACGGTATTGGAGATATCCCTCGGTTCCAGCGTCTCGACCGCCAGTGTGTTCGAGAAGACCGGGGCCAGGTCGGGGTGGGCCTGGAGGAGGCTGTCCATCGACTGCATGGCTTCGAGCAGGGGGGTGTCGACCCCGGTGGGGTGGACGGTGTTGACCCGGATGTTGTGCTCGGCCAGCTCGTTGGTGAGCACTCGCATGTTGCCGACCACCCCGTGCTTGGCAGCGACGTAGGGAGCGTGGAAGGGCTGTCCCTTCAACCCGGCCGTCGAGCTGATCAGGATCATGGCCCCGCCGCCGGCTGTGATGAGATGCGGGGCGGTGACGAAGCAGGTGTTCCACACGCCGGTGAGGTTGATGTCGATGATCTCCTTCCAGACCTCCGGGGTCACCTCGTCCCAGGGCTGCAGCGTGCAGATGCCGGCATTGGCCACCACCACGTCGATCTTGCCCAGCTCCGAGGCGCCCTCGGTGGCGGCACTGTGCAGCGCCTCCTGGTCGCGGACGTCGGCGGCGAACGTGATCACGTGGCCGCCGGCCGCCTCGACGTGTTTGGCCGTCTCGGCCAACTCGTCGGCCGTGCCCATCGGATAGTCGGCGGAGGCCACGTCCTCACAGATGTCCACGGCGATGATGTCGGCCCCCTCTTCGGCCAGCCGGATGGCGTGGCTCCTGCCCTGTCCTCGGGCCGCGCCGGTAATGAACGCCACCTTTCCCTCAACGCGTCCCATAGAAATCGTTCCTCCTTTGGTCGGAGCTGACCGAGCCAGCACTCGCATGGCCGGTGCTCATCGGCTCGCTTCGCGCACTTCGATCAGTGCATTCATGTCGATCTGCGCCCTCATGTCGATCAGTGCACGCCCGTCAAGGCCAGATGCGCGTTCCCGGACCGACCGCCGGCCAACTCGAGCGCCCGACGCCGACCTTCCAGGACGGCCTCGAGCACGCTCCTCGGAGCGACGCAGTCACCGGCCCGGGGGGTGCCGGGCCGGGTCAGGTACAGCGACTCCTCGGGCACCCGGTGGCTGCAGTCGACGAGCACGGCGCAGGGGATGGATCGCTGCTCGCCCGTCCAGACGTCCTCCAGGACAGCCTGTCCCCCGGCCACCCGACGGAACCGGGCCCGGAGCTCCCGGCGGACACCGGCTCGGGCCAGCCGTGTATTGGCGTCGGCCAGGTCCCCGCTCAGCGACAGGAGCGTGCCGGCGATCTGGTCCGGCGTGACCAGGGCCACCTCTCGGCCCGACGCCGACAGCCACTCGGCCGCGCCGATGCCGATCGGGCCCCCGATGGGATCGTGCACCACCACCGGTCCGCCGGGGAGCCCCTCGAGGCCACCCGAGAGCAGGGACGCGGCATCGACCACCGTGGTGGGCCCGTCGACGGGGACGTCCAGGGGCCCGGCCTTTGCCCCGGTGGCGATGATGACGTCCCTGCCGTCGAGCGCGGCCCTGTCCAAGTCGGCGGGGGTCACCTCGGCGTCGAGGGCGATGGTGACCGAGAGCCGCCGGCACTCCGACTCCAGCCAGCCGGTCAGCAAAGACAGACGTTCCCGTCCCGCTCCCACCGCGGCCGCACGCAACGCCCCACCGACCTGTGCCGTGCATTCGGCCAGCTCGACGCGGTGTCCGCGCTCGGCCAGCACCCGGGCGCACTCGAGGCCGGCGGGTCCGCCTCCGATTACCAAGACGTCCCGGGTCACGGCATCGGTGCCCTCGAAGGACGGCTCGTCGATCTCGTGGCCGCTACCGGGCTCGCCCACGCAGCTGACGATGGGGTTGCGGTTGTCGCGGACGTGACAAGCCTGATTGCACAAGATGCACGGCCGGACCCGTCCTGTCGTATCCGCCCGGACCAGCGCCACCAGTCGGGGGTCGGCGATCTGCGCCCTGGTCATCTCGATCAGGTCGGCTGCGCCGCCGTCCAGCGCCGCCTGCGCGTCGATGGGGTCGACCATGCTGCCCTGGAGGACGACCGGCACGCGGCCCTCGGCCGCCTGGCGCATCTGGCCACAGAGCTCGAGGTTGAACCCCGGCGCAGTGTGGGCGTCCGGCCGGTACGCGGAGGCCGAGAACGGACCGCCGCGCACCACCACCAACAAGTCGATTGCGTCGGCCAGCTCGCGCACGTGCTCGGCCGCTTGTTCTGGGGTGACGCCAGCCCAGGGGGCCAGCTCGTCGCAGCACAGTCGCACCGACAGCACCGAGCCGCTCCCGATCTCCCGGCGGACCGCTTCCACGACCTGCCGGGTCAGCCGCAGCCGATCGGTGCCGAACGAATCGGTGCGCATGTTCGTCAGGCCGGAGTGAAACTGGCGGAGAAGCGAGGCAGGTCCGACGTCGATCTCCACCCCGCCGAGGCCGGCGCCGGTGGCGATCCGAGCAGCTTCTGCGAAGCCGGCGACCACCGAGGCGATCTCCCTCTCTCCCATTTCGGCCGGCATCTCCCGGCTCACGGCGTCGCCCACCGGCGAGGGCGCCCACAGGACGGACTGCGAGTAGGCGCTCGATCCCTGGCCCCCGGCGTGTCCCAGCCCGGCCAGCACCAAGGACCCGTGGGGACGACAGGCGTCGGCCACCGCGGTCCAGCCGGGGCCGCATCGGCCGGCCAGCGGGGCCCGCTCGTAGGGCCAGTCCGCAGGGTGCACCGAGGCGATCTCGGTCACGATCACGCCGGCACCGCCGGCGGCGCGCCTCTCGTAGTAGGCGACGTGGCGATCCGAGATGTCTCGGGCCCGCCCGAGGTTGGTCTCGTGGGGGCCGAAGACGACCCGGGAGGGCGCGCGGTGGCCGGCTAGCTCAACGGCATCGACGAGCCCGGGCATGGCTCAGCAACTGCTCGGGCTGGGCTCGAAGTTCGCCAGAGGGTTCTCTTCGCAGGCCCGGTCCGGCCGGCGGGGGGTGAAGGCCACCGTCACTGCCGTCTGCTCTCCTGCCGCGCCCTCGGCTGAGCGATCGCGGCTGCCGGTGAGACGGGAATGGTCGAGCGACGGCTTGGGAGGGACGGTGTCGCCCAGCTGGGCCAGCGATGCCTCGCCCAACCCGCGGACGCACTCGGGATCGGGCCCGTCGAGCGGCAGCCCGGTGAAGAACTTGGCCGCCATGCACCCGCCCCGGCAGGAGTCGTAGTGGCCACACGAGCTGCAGGCCCCGCCCGACGTCGGCTGGCGGAGGTCGAGGAAGAGGTCGGACTGCCGCCACACCCCGACGAATCCACCGGGGGAGCGCACGTTGCCCGCCTTGAACTCGTCATGGATGGCGAAGGGACAGGCGTAGACATCGCCCACCGGATCGATCAGGCAGACCACCCGGCCGGCGCCACACAGGTTGAGGCCGGGCAATGCTTCGCCGAAGGCGGCCAGATGGAAGAAGGAATCTCCGGTGAGGACCTGCTCGCCATGGGCCATGAGCCAGTCGTAGAGCACGCGCTGTTGCTCGGCGGTGGGGTGGAGCTGGTCCCAGACGTCGGCACCCCGTCCCGAGGGCCGCAGGCGGGTCAGCCGCAGTTGGGCGCCGTAGCGGTCGGCGATGGCTTTGAACGCGTCCAACTGGGAGACGTTCTCCCTGGTGATGACCACAGAGATCTTGAAGCCGGCGAACCCGGCGAAGGCCAGGTTCTCCATGGCCAGCACCGCGGTGGCATAGGACCCCTCGCCCCGCACCGCATCGTTGATCTCGGCCGTGGCCCCGTCCAACGAGATCTGGACGTCCACGTAGTTGCTGTCGGCCAGCCGTCGGGCCACCTCGGGGGTGATCCGGGAACCGTTGGTCGAGAACTTGACGCCGACGTGATGGGCAGTGGCGTAGTCGACCAGCTCCCAGAAGTCACGCCGCACGGTGGGCTCGCCTCCGCCGATGTTCACGTAGAAAACCTGCATGCGCTCGAGCTCGTCGATGACGGCCTTGCACTCCTCGGTGGAGAGCTCGTCGGGATCCCGTCGCCCGGAGCTCGACAGGCAGTGCACGCAGGCCAGGTTGCACGCGTAGGTGAGCTCCCAGGTCAAACAGATCGGCGCGTCCAGTCCCAGCTCGAACTGGTCCACCAACTTGCCGACGGGAGCGGTGCTCGGGGGCGCGGTCGGGTGAACAGCGCTCGAGGGAGCGTCTTCGACCAGGGTCACGGGGCAGTCCTCTCGCAGATCATTCCGGATGCGGCCAGTGTGGCCAGTGCCTTCTCATAGCTAGGCATGGCCTCGTCACTGACCCCCGCCGCCCGGCAGGCCTGCATTCCGCTGGGCTGGTCGCCCAGGGACTCGACGATGGCCAGCAAGGTCGGGCTCTTCAGGAACGAGAGCCTCCGGGTACCGAAGTGGTAGGCCAGGGCCCCGAACGACTCGGGGCGCAATGCGACCTGGCTGCTCAACGCCCACGGCCGGGCGTTGTCGAATTCCACGGCCTGGCTCGGGGCAGATGGGGGCATGGGGAGTGCAGGGCCTGGAGGCGGTGCGGCCTAGTAGACGCCGCACATCCCGTCGATGGAAACGTCCTCGACCAGGAGCTCTTCTTCCACCAGCTCGTGATCGTCGGACTCGTCGGTGGCCGGTGCCGTGGTCGTTGCGACGACCGGATCTGCCATGAGATCTGTCATGTGTGCCTCCACAGTGATGTGCCGGTCTCGCCCGGCGTGCTGACGGTAGCGGATAACTTAGTGCACTCGATGCCATAATGGAAGTCCAACAGCACAGAACAGTGGTAGAGGTGCGATCGTGGATCCACGACGGGAGGGGGTGAGACCGTGACGGAGGCGCCGCCCGAGGCTGGGTCGACCGACGTCGCACCGCCCGAGGTCACCCGAGGTCGACGCCCCAGCACCACGCGAGCGCAGATCGCACGGGTGGCCCTGGAGCTCTTCGAGCGGAGCGGGTTCGACGAGACCACCGTGGAGGACATCGCCGCCGCCGTGGGCATCAGCCGGCGAACGCTGTTCCGCTACTACGAGTCCAAGCGGGACATCGTCTGGGGCGAGTTCGCCGTCGAGCTGGTCCGCCTGCGCCAGCATCTGCGCGATGCGCCGGCCGACGAGCCCCTGATGGACGTGCTTCGGCGGGCGGTGGTGAGCACCAACCGCTTCGGCGCCGGTGAGCTCGACGAGCTCCGGATCCGGGTCAACCTGATCAGCTCGGTGCCCACCCTGGTCGCCCATTCGGCCCTGCGTTACGCCGAGTGGCGCCAGGTGGTGGCCGAGTTCGCCGCCGACCGCCTGGGCCAGGAAGCCGACGACCTGGGCCCCCAGACCTTGGCCCACGCTGCCCTGGGCGCAGCCATGGCCGCCTTCGCCCGCTGGTCCCATCACGACGTCGAGGACCTGACGGCTGAGGTGGACCGTGCCCTCCGCCTGTTGGCCACCGGGTTCCGTCCTTGACCTTCCCGTGGCGCCCCTTTGCTGGTTGGACCTTGTTGTGCCGTGGCTAACCTGGTCCCTCGTTTGCCGGCGGGACCGGCGGCGGACCGGCGGCGGACCGGCGGTAGAACGCGTTACGGTTTGGTGCCACCGACGGGTGAGGCGTGCCGGCACGAGCTGGCGGGCGCTCGACGGGTGTGCGACGGCAGCGCGAAGCTGGCCACACGACAAGGGGAGGCCTACCGATGAAGATCCGAGCGGCACTGTGCACGGGGCTCCACGAGCCATGGACGGTCGAAGAAGTCGATGTCGAGCCCCCCGGCACCCACGAGGTGAAGGTCCAGATGGCCTATGCCGGGATGTGCCACTCGGACGAGCATCTCCGCTCCGGTGACATGAGCGTGGCCCCCGAGATCCTCCAGGTGTTCGGCGTGAAGTCGATGTTCCCCATGGTCGGCGGCCACGAGGGGGCGGGAATCGTCACCGAGGTCGGCCCGGGGGTGGAGACGGTGGCCGTGGGCGACCACGTGTCGTCGTCGTTCATCCCCTCGTGCGGTCGCTGCTACTGGTGTGCCTCTGGCCGCCAGCACCTCTGCGACATGGGAATGGCCACGCTGTGCGGCCCGATGATGAGCGACGGCCAATGGCGCTACCACTGGAACGGCGAGCAGCTCAACCGGATGACCCAGCTGGGGACGTTCTCCGAGGCGATGGTGGTCAACGAGGCCTCGGTGGTCAAGGTCGACCCGAACGTCTCGCTGCGCGCCGTGGCCTTGATCAGCTGCGGACTGTCCACGGGTTTCGGCTCGGCCGTCGACCGGGCCAAGGTGAAGCCCGGCGAGGTCGTGGTCGTGGTCGGCTGCGGCGGCGTCGGGTCCGGTGCCATCCAGGGAGCCCGCATTGCCGGTGCCCGTGCCATCGTCGCCGTCGACCCGCTGCCGTTCAAGACGGACAAGGCCAAGTTGATCGGCGCCACCCACTCCGCCTCTTCTATCGAAGAGGCGAACATGCTGCTTCCCGACCTCACCGAGGGACGGATGGCCGATGTGGTCGTGCTCACTCCGGGTGTGCTGACCGGTGACCTCATCGCCCCGGCCATGCAGCTGGGGTCGAAGGACGCCCGGGTGGTGGCCACGGCCATCGCCCCCTTCGACCAGGTCGACGTCAAGTTGAACCTGTTCAACTTCGCCATGTTCAACCAGGCGCTGCTCGGGACGGTCTTCGGCTCGGCCAGCCCACGGGTGCAGATCCCCAACCTCATCCGTCTGTACCAGGACGGGCAGCTCGAGGTGGATGAGCTGGTGACCCACGAGTACAGCCTCGACGAGGTGCAAAAGGGCTACGAGGATCTGGCCGAGGGGCTCAATGTCCGCGGTGTGGTGAAGTTCGACATCTGACCGATCCTTGAAGATGGCGTCGACCGGTCGGATGAGGCTGGCCGTCCTGGCCTGCTTCGTCTTGGCCTGCGTCGCCGTACCGGCGGCGGCCGGTGCCGGGTCCCCGGTCGGGTCAGCTGACGCGTCGACGCCACCCGCACCCGCACACCACGAGGTGAAGGGCGACCCGACGACCATCCGCACGGCCGACGGGCCCGTCCACGGCACGGCCGCC
>JAUTXB010000267.1 GCA_030838245.1 Acidimicrobiaceae bacterium | reverse complement strand
GGTCCTCGGCTCCGCTGCCCTGCGCCTCCGGTCCTCACGTCCCTACGGGACGGCTTCGCCGCCCTTGACCGCTGCCCGCCAGCGAGCAATTGGGCAAGTAGGAAGTCGATAGCACAGCTCTCGACTTCGACCAAGCCGACCGTCACCATCGTCGAGGGCCCGCTTCAACGCGCCCATCGGAGCCCACCGGAGGCATGCGCGCCGCCATACCGTCCCCGCAAGCTCCGGCCGAAGGCCGAAAAACCAACAAAAAGGTCTCCCCTACGGGGAGTCTGTGCTTGACAAAAAGCGCTCTGTCAGAGATGCCGTTCTGGCGCGGCCGGACCTTCGCCGATGCCGTCGTTCTGTCATGGCGTTCGGTGTCCGGCGGGGGTCGCCAGATTGCTAAGGATTACTGAAATTCCCCACTGTCGATCATCGAAATTCCCCAGGCGTTGAGGGGCGATTTTGGTGGGCTTGAGGTGAGTTTACGCGGTTGTCATGCGGTCACCTCCAGATCGACGAGGTCGGCGATGGCGACGGGGGCGTCGCAGGTGGGACAGGATCCGCCGATACCGATGCGGCGCATGAAGGTTGAACAAATTTCGCATCTTTGTTCTCCGAGGGCCCGTTCGCCGCAGTTGTCGCATTCGTAGACGGTGATCGGCCGGCGGGGCCGGGATTTGGGGATCGCGATCGGCGTGTTGTTGTGGGCGTCGCGGCGTCGCCGATAGGCGGCGGCCCGGCACGGGTCGGCGCAGTAGATCTGCCGGCCGACGGGCACGAAGGGGTGTTGGCACATGGGGCAGTTCATCGTGACGGTATCGTGACACGACGGGGTGTCGGGTTGGTCGATGCCGTGGCCGCCGGTGGTGGTCATGATCCGGCGACGGCTTTGCGGGTCGCTTCGGCCCGGGCCCGGTGTGATCGCATCCGGTAGCTGTCGCCGTCGATGTTGAGCACGACGCTTCTATGGAGCAAACGATCGAGCATGGCCGCGGCGACCATGGGATCATCGTTGAAGACTTTGCCCCATGAGGCGATCCCCAAATTGGTGGTCAGAGCGATGCTGGCCTTGAGGTATCGCTGGGCGACGACCTGGAACAGGGCGGCGGCGGCCTCGGCGGGCAGGGGCAGGTAGCCGACTTCGTCGATGATGAGCAGGCGAGGACCGGCGTAGAAGCGCATCACCGTCGCCCATCGGCCCTCGAGGGCGGCCCGGTGGCAACGGGCGGCCAAATCCGCGGCGGTGGTGTAGTAGGTGCGCATGCCCGCAGCCACCGCGGCGTGTCCGAGGCCGACCGCGAGCATGGTCTTGCCGACCCCGGGCGGGCCGATGAGCAAGACGTTGGTGGCGTCTTCGATGAAGCGCAGGGTGGCGAGCTCGGCGACGAGTTTGGGATCGACCGAGGGTTGGGCGGAGAAATCGAAATCGGCCAGGGTGAACGGCGATGGCAGCGACGCGAAGCGGGTCATGCTGGCCTGGCGGCGCTGTTCGACGGCGGCGACCTCGACGGCCAGTAGCCGTTCGAGGAAGGCGGAGTGACTGAGCTTGGCTTTGGTGGAGAAGTCCAACTCGGCGGGCAGCGCTTCAGCCGCGGCGGCCATCCGCAAAAAGGCCAGATGGGCCCGCAGCTTCTGATACTCAGACGCCTCGGTCATGCCGACACCTGCCCACCACAGACCTCTGTGGAGCCCGGGAAGGCCAGGCGGATCACTTCGGCCATGCCGGCCAGATCCACGCTCGGCTCCGACCCCTGAGCGCCCATCAGCCTGGCTCGCTCGGCCAGGGCAGCCGCCCCGGGAGGTTTGTTGGCCTTGCGGTCACAGGGACGGGCAGTCGAGAACTGGGCCAACACGACCGCCTCGAGCGCGGCGGCATGCTCAACGCTGCGCACCGTCGCCCCCGCCCCCGGCGGGGCCAAGCGATGGGCGACCATCAGCTTGCCGGCCGGGCTGAAGATCTCCATGCTGGGCGTCCCGAGACGGTGACGCACGATCAACTCGACACCGCCGAGGCCCGGGTTGACCGAATAGCGGTTCCCCCGAAACGCCACGCTGGCCCGGTCGTCGACACGGTGGAGCTCTTCGATGGTGGCCGGGAACGGGACCGCGGGCAAGGCCATCAACGCTTCGGTGTCGGCCAACTCGCCAACCGTTGGCCACACCGGGCGCACCCCCTCGACCAGGCTGCCCGCCTCGGCGTAACGCCCCGGCGGGCGTAGACGGGCATCGCCGATCGTCGCCCAGAACCGGTCCACGCTCAGCTGAGCCTCCTCGACGGTGGTCGCCGTCATGGTGCGCCACCACCGGCCGCACATGAACTTCACGCCGCACTCCACCGCCCCCTTGCGGTTCCCCCGCCGAGGCGGACAAGCAACCACGACCGCCCCGTAATGCTTCGCCACCGGAACGAAGCTGGCCTGCACCTCGGCGGTCCCGGGACGGATCACCGTGGCCAGACGATCGGTGCGCCACACCCGCGCCGTGCCCCCCAGTCGGCGCATCACCCCGTCCATGGCCTCGACCAGATGGGCCTGGTCCATCGAGGTTGTCAGCACCTCCCGGGTTCGCCCCGAATACGCCAACGTTCCCAACAACCCATACACCGTGCCACCCCACGGGGCGTTACGGCGCTCCGCCCAATCCCACTGGATCTCCTCCCCACCAAGATGAACGATCTCGACGGTCTCGCGGCCCTTCACCCCCGCACACGCCTCACAATGCGGCCGAAGTCCGGCCAGGCGGATCTGGCGCACGAAACTCGGATACGACTGCCCATAACCCAGCTCAACGACCTCGTCGAACAGCGCCGACGCCCACACATGGGGATCATCAACGAACCGGGCGGCCACATAACCAGCGAAACGCTCCAACGGATCCGCCACCGCCGACCGGCGCACACCGGCCACACGATCACCCTTCAGATACGAACGCACCGTCTTGCGGTCCCGCCCAAGATGACGGGCAATAGCCGAGATCGACCAACCCCGCTTGAACAAAGCATCAGCTTCCACGTCTTCACTCCCTGAGAACATGAGCGGGGGACTCCTCGTACTGATCGGCCTAGGAACCGTCAGCCTCGGGGAGCCCCCAACCCGAATGGTGGACCCCTCTCTACAGACCCACCAACCCCCTCAAAACTGGGGAAAATCAGTGATCGACTCTGGGGAGTGTTCCGTGATCCCTACCAGTTCCATCGGGCGGGTGTGTAGGGGGGCGCGTCGGGCCGAAACGCCGATGGCCAGTGTTGACACAGCGATTCGATCAACCGTGCCCGGCGTGGCAGCAGAACCGTGGACAACCGCAAGCTTTGACCGGTCATACTCCTTGCCCTTCGTGGTTGGGATTGCGATGGATACCGGTGTCATCGGCGGGCAGAACGAGACGTTTAGCCCAGCGAAGCGGTTGGCCACTTTTGTACACTCCGTGGAGCCGCCAGAGGCCTGCCGGACGCTCGCTGGCGGTGGAGTCTTCGGAGCAGTCGGCAGGTGCTGGTCGGGTTGTTGGGTCTTGCTGGTGATGCCATTGCCGTGCGGTGCCGGTGAGCACTCGGCGGCCGGGTCGGTCGGATGCGGTGGCGTTGACTGGTTGGGGTAGTTGCCGGCTCAGTCAGGGGGGTCGGGCCCGAGTACGCTTTGCCATCCGTTGTCGCCTTGGATGATGGCGCCGCCCAAGCGGCGGGCGATGGGTTCGAGGGTGGCGCGGTCGGCTACTTGGATTCGGCTGGTTGCGGTGGC
>JAUTXB010000247.1 GCA_030838245.1 Acidimicrobiaceae bacterium | reverse complement strand
CGGGCGTCCTGGCGGATCCCTTTGACTCTTCGCCGGGCGTCCTGGCGGATCCCTTTGACTCTTCGCCGGGCGTCCTGGCGGAGCCCTTTGTCTTCGGTGGCGCCGGGCTCAACGAGCGATCCCCGATCCGATCACCAGTTCGGGGTCGACGGGGTCGTAGAGGGCTACCGTCTGTCCCGGCGCGATGCGGCGCTGGGGATCGTCGAAGCGGATGGCCAGTCCACCCACCCCGTCAGCAGCAAGTACGCATCCCACCGGGACACCGTGGGCGCTGCACTGGGCGATCGCCCTGCTGCCATCCGGCCACACCTCGTCGACCCAGGTGATGGTGTGGAGGTCCACGCCCGGCGCTTCGGCCGACTCGGGTGGGCCGACCAACACCCGGCGGGCGGCGAGGTCGACCGAGGTGACGTACCGACGCCGGCCGTCGGTGCCGTGGCCCATGCCTCGACGCTGGCCCACGGTGACCAGCTCCAGGTCCTCCACCGGGCCGAGATCGGCACCGCTGTGATGGTCGACCAGGCGCCCGGGATGGAGTGGGAGCCGATCGCCCAGGAAGCCGCGGCGCCCCTCGTCCGAGCGGATGAAGCAGACGTCCTGGCTGTCGGGCTTGGCCGCGGTGCGCAGGCCCAGCCGGGCCGCCTCGGTCCGGACGTCACGCTTGTGGAGATCGCCCACCGGGAACGCGCACCGTGCCAGCTGGCCCTGGCCGAGCATGGAGAGGACGTACGACTGGTCCTTCAAGGGGTCGGCCCCCCGGCGGAGCCGGAACCGGCCGTCGACGGTCGTGGACCGACGGGCGTGGTGGCCGGTGGCCACGGCGTCGAACCCCAGGGCCATGGCCCGCTCGAGGAGGCGGTCGAACTTGAGGTGCCGGTTGCACTCGATGCACGGGTTGGGGGTACGCCCCTCGGCATGGCCGGTCACATACGGCGTTACTACCTGCGCCTCGAAGTCGTCGGCAAAGTTGAAGACATGGTGGACCAGTCCCAGTTGATCGGCCACCCGCCGGGCATCGTCGACGTCGGCCACCGAGCAGCACCCCGAGTCCGAGCTCCCGCCCCACAGCTTCAACGTGGCCCCTACCACATTGGCCGGGCCCAGGTCAGCGGCCAACAGGGCGGCCGCCACCGAGGAGTCGACACCTCCCGACATGGCCACCAGAACTCGCATCCGTTCAGTTTCGCAGTTGGGAGACCGCGTCCGGAACGGCGGCCAGAGCCAGGTCGATCTCATCAGCCGTCGTGGAATGGCCCAGCGAGAAGCGGATCCCGGTCCCCGCCTCCTCCCGGGTGAGCCCCATGGCCAGGAGCACGTGGCTGGGCTCGACCGCGCCGCTCGAGCAGGAGGCACCAGCCGACGCCGCCACCCCCGCCTGGTCGAGGAGGACCAACAGCGCCTCGCTTTCCACGCCGGCGACCCGGAGATGGGCGATGCCGGCCACCGTCCGTGATCCCGCTCCGTTAGTCGAACCTGCCGTGGGCGTGGCCCCGTCGACCTGGTCGACCAGCCCGTCGACCAACCGGTCCCGGAGCGCAGCCAGCCGGGCCGCTGTCTCGGGGCGCTGTTCGGTGGTGACGCGGAGGGCCTCGGCCATGGCCACGATCCCAGCCACGTCGGGAGTGCCACTCCGCCGCTCCCGCTCCTGTCCGCCGCCGTGGAGGAGCGGGGCGAGGGGGACACCATTGCGGGCGGCCAGTGCTCCAATTCCCTTGGGGCCACCGAACTTGTGGGCGCTGATGGACACCAGGTCGGCCGATGCGCTCCGGGCGGCCACGTCGAGCCACGGTACGGCCTGAACGGCGTCGGTATGCAAGAGGGCGCCGGGCGATCGGTCTCGCACCAGCGCCGCCACCTCGTCGAGTGGCTGGATCGTCCCGATCTCGTTGTTGACGGCCATCACGCTCACCAGGCTGACCTCCGCGGTGCACGCATCAGCCAGCTGCTCGAGGTCGACGATGCCATGCGCGTCGCTCGGCACCTCTCGCAGCTCGACCCCGAACTGTGCGGCCGCGGCGCGACAGGCGTTCAGGACGGCATGGTGCTCCATGGCCGTGCACACGATCGGCCCGATCGGTCGGCCCCGGGCGGCCAGGGCGGACAGCCCCCCGAGCACAGCCAGGTTGTCGGCTTCGGTGCCGCCGCTGGTGAACACCACTTCGCCGGGGTCGACGGCGAGAACAGCGGCCACCGTCTCTCGGGCATCGTCGAGCGCGAGGCGGGCTTGGCGGGCCACGCCGTGTCCGCCTGACGGGTTCCCGAACCGCTCGGTGAGGAACGGCAACATCGCCTCGACGGCCTGGCTCCGCATCGGCGTGGTGGCCGCATGATCCAAGTAGGCGAGCACCGGATCAGTCTGGCACTCCCCTGGTCCAGGCCGGCTGCAGCCCTGTGATCGGCTCCGACGGTCTGGCCCGAGGTCAGGCCAACGAGATCGACTTGATGTTGCAGAACTCCCGGATCCCGTGGGCCGAGAGCTCGCGACCGTGACCCGAGCTCTTGATCCCTCCGAAGGGAAGGGGGGGCATCGAGGCGACCATGCCGTTCACGAAGACGAGGCCCGCCTCCAGGTCGTTCACGAACCTCAGCTGCTCGTCGGGCTCGGTGCTCCACACGCTCGATCCCAGGCCGAACTCGGTGCCGTTGGCCATCCGCAACGCCTCATCGGCGCTGGCCACCCGGAAGAGCAGGGCCACCGGCCCGAACACCTCTTCGGTGGCCACCCGCATCTCCGGGGTGATACCGGTGATCACTGTGGGGCGATAGAAGAAGCCGGGGTGCCCGGATCCACCCGGCCCCACCACCCGCTCCCCCCCGCACAGGATCGTCGCACCCTTGGACCGGGCGTCTTCGACCTGCTCCTCGATCGTGTTCCTCGCCGCCACGGTGACCAGGGGTCCGACTTCGGTGGCCGGGTCGAACGGATCGCCCACCGACAGCGCGTCCATCCCGGCGACGAAGCCGTCGGTGAAGGCATCGGCCACCGCCTCGTGCACGATGAACCGCTTGGCCGCGATGCACGATTGGCCGTTGTTCTGCACCCGGGCCTGCACGGCTACGGGGATGGCCCGGTCGAGGTCGGCCGAGGGAAGGACGATGAACGGGTCGCTGCCCCCCAGCTCCAGCACCACCTTCTTGCCCACTGCCCCGGCTTGGCCACCGACGGCTCGGCCCGCGCCCACGCTGCCGGTCAGGGTGACCGCCTTCACCCGGGGATCGGCGATGATGGCCGGGACCTGGTCGGTACCGATGAGGAGAGACTGGAACACGCCTGTCGGCGCCCCGGCCCGGCGGAACAAATCCTCGAGGAGCAGCGAGGTGCGGGGCACGTTGGGGGCGTGCTTCAACAGACCGACGTTGCCGGCCAGGATGCCGGGGGCGGCGAACCGCACGACCTGCCACAACGGAAAGTTCCAGGGCATGATGGCGAGCACCGCACCCAGGGGCTGGTACCGGATCAGCCCGCGGGCCCCGTCGATGGGCACCTCCTCGTCGGCGATGAAGGCCGGTCCGTGCTCGGCGTACCACCGGAAGGCGCTGGCACACTTGGCCACCTCGCCCTTGGCCTGGGCGAAGGGCTTTCCCATCTCGGTGGTGAGCACATGGGCGATGTCGGGGAGCTCGCCCTCGAGCAGCTCGGCCACGGTGATCAACAGTCGGGACCGATCGCCCACCGGCGTGGCCGCCCACACAGCCGCCGCCGCTTCGGCTGCGGCCAACCGGGTCTCGACCTCGTCCGCATCGAACGGCTCGAAGCGTTGCAGGGTCTCGCCCGTCGTGGGATTGACGGTGGCCAGGGGCGGTCCGAACGGTGCAGAGCTCATGGTTCGATTCTCGCTCATCGCACTGCGTCACCGAAACCGATCGCACCGGGAACCAACCGGCGCTGTAGCTTCCCCGTGGCCGTACGGGGTAGGGAGTGGGTGACCACGTACTCCTTGGGCCGCTTGTACGGAGCGAGGTGGGCCTCGGCGTGGGCCCGGAGGACATCCAGGTCGAACGACCCGCGATCGCTGGGCCCGTCGGGCACGATTGCGGCGCACACCCGCTCACCCCAGGTCTCGTCGGCCACCCCGAACACGGCCACCTCGGCCACGCCGGGAACCTCGGCCAACGCTGCTTCCACCTCGGCCGGATAGACGTTCACCCCACCGCTGATGATCAGGTCGTCCCTGCGACCGTCGAGGAACAGGTAGCCCTCGGCATCCAGCCGGCCGATGTCTCCCACCGTGAAGCTGCCATCGCGCCAGGCGGCGACGGTCTTCGCCTCGTCGTCCCAGTAGGCGAAGCGGGCGAAGTCGGGAGGCCGGCACCACACGGTTCCGTCGTCGTCCACGCTGAGGTGGCGCCCCGCTCGAGCCTTTCCGACCGTGCCGGGTCGCTCGAGCCACTCGGCCGACGAGCACACGGTGAACTGTCCCTCGGTGGAGCCGTAGAACTCCCAGAGCACGTCGGGCCCCACCCGATCGAGCGCGGCGCGCTTGACCACCGGTGGGCACGGTGAGCCGGCATGGACCAGCAGACGGAGCGACTCGAAGCACGGGGGCAGGGAGGGCCCGAGAGACAGGAGCCGGTGGAGGGCGGCCGGAGCCATGAAGGTGGTGGTGGGAACGACCCCGGCTTCCCCCGACAGGGCGTCGAGCGCGGTGCCGGCATCGAAGTGGCCCAAGATGACACACGTCCCGCCCGCCAGCAGGGTGCCACCGGCA
>JAUTXB010000235.1 GCA_030838245.1 Acidimicrobiaceae bacterium | reverse complement strand
GGGATGCTGTTGAGCGTGCTCTCGGCCATCAACATGCTGTCCATTCCCGAGCCGTGGGCTCAGGTGTTCTGCCCCGATCCGGAGAAGTTGGCCGCGCTGCAGTCGGCCGGAGTGGCCGCCGCATCGGCTCAGCAACTGTCGAGCGAGACGGCATAGTGCCCTCTCTTTTTTGTGTCCTGAAGGTAGTAACCAATCACAACCGTCCAGGAGGTACCAGCCATGTTTTCCCCGCTCTTGTTCCCCCCCTTTTTTTCGACCGCGAAGATAGTAACTAGTCACAACCTCGCCGCAGCAGCAACCGGTCCCGAGGGACAGGGTCGGTTCGGACAGGCCATCCGGCGAGCAGGAACGTTCTTCGGAAAGCGGGCACGATGACCACCACACTCGATCGGAACGAGGCCCCGGGGCCTTCCGCCTCCGGGGCCGCCGGCCTGGCCCGCTCCAAGGCCGTCTGGGCCGTCGTCATCACCGGGCTGGCCCTGTTCATGGCCTCCTTGGACAACCTGGTCGTCTCGACCGCCCTCCCGGTCATCCGGGTGAACCTCCACGCTGGTCTGTCCGGGCTCGAGTGGACGGTGAACGCCTACACGCTCACCTTCGCCGTGCTGTTGCTCAGCGCGGCAGCGGTGGGTGAACGCATCGGCCGGCGCCGGACCTTCATCATCGGGATCGCCGTGTTCACCGTGGCCTCGGCGGCCGCCGCCCTGGCCCCGAGCATCGGGGTGCTGGTGGCGGCCCGGGCCGTCCAGGGTGCCGGCGGGGCCATGATCATGCCCCTGTCGCTGACCCTGCTCAGCGCGGCGGTCCCCCCCGAGCGCCGCAACGCCGCCCTCGGTATCTGGGGGGCCATCGGCGGGATGGCCGTGGCCATCGGCCCGCTGGTCGGCGGGGCGGTCACCACCGGCTGGGCCTGGCAGTACATCTTCTGGCTCAACGTGCCCATCGGGCTGATCCTCGTCCCCCTGGCTTGGTGGAAGCTGTCGGAGTCCCGGGGCCGTGCCTCCCGACTGGACGTCGGTGGCGTGGTCCTGGCCAGCGTCGGCTTGTTCGGCGTGGTCTACGGCCTGGTCCAGGGCAACTCGCATGGCTGGACGAGCACCGGGGTCCTGACCTCGTTCGTGGTGGGCATTGCCGGTCTGGCCGCTTTCGTGTGGTGGGAGCTACGGGTCGAGTCCCCGATGCTGCCGCTGCGACTGTTCAAGAACCGGGCCTTCGCCGCCGTCAACGTGACGGCCATGTTGTTCAGCTTCGGGATGTTCGGTTCGATCTTCTTCCTGTCCCAGTTCCTCCAGACCGTCCAGGGCTACTCCCCGCTCAGCGCGGGCCTCAGGGTGCTGCCGTGGACCGGCGTGACCATGCTTCTTGCACCGGTCGTGGGGCTGTTGGCCGAGCGGATCGGCGGCAAGATCCTGGTCGTGACGGGCCTCGTCTTCCAGGCCGTCGGCCTGTTCTGGCTGGCCACCATCGTCACGCCGACCACGCCGTATATGGACATGGTCCCCGCCTTTGTCATCGCCGGCGTGGGCATGACGCTCTTCTTCGTGCCCTTGGCCTCGCTTGTCCTGGGCTCGGTGCCCAAGGCGCTCGAAGGGGTGGCCTCGGGCACCAACAGCGCCTTCCGGGAGCTGGGTGGGGTGCTGGGCATCGCCGTGCTGGGGGCGGTCTTCTCCTCCTCGGGTGGCTACGCCTCGGGCCAGTCGTATGTGAACGGGCTGACGCCGGCCATTACCGTGGGCGCCGTCGTGGTGGCCATCGGTGCGGTGACGGCCATGCTCGTCCCTACTTTGCGGCGGTCCCGCCAGCGCCGGGATGATCTGGTGATGGAGACGGGCGTGCTGGCCGGTGAGCTCGAGGGTGAGCGAGACGGCGAGGTGGATGGCAGTGCCGGCAGTCCCGGCAGTGCCGGCGGTGGCGTGAACGGCGGGGTGGACGGCGAGCTAGAGCCCGCGCTGGCCTGCGCGGCAGTAGGCGTCGAGCCCTCTTAGCTCGAGGGCCCCGCCGCCCCGGGGAGGATGTGGGCTCGGGCCAAGGCCGTTCGCAGGATGTCGGTTGCCTGAGGACGGAGCTCGGACAGTGGCCGGTTCCGGTGGGCCCGGACCCCCAAATCGACCTGGGCGATGGAGTCCGCCCCGAAGCGGGCGGCCACGTCGATCAGGAGGGCCAGCTCCACGGCGTACCCGTCGGCCAGGCCGCAGGCTTCGAGCACGGCACGCCGCGCAGCGGTCTCACCGGCCAGCGGCTGGATGATCCCGGACAGGCTGGGGAAGAGCAGGTCGATGACGGGCTTGGCCACCAGCTCGGTCACCCGGCCGCCGCCGACCGGGGCGTCGTGCAGAGGGCGCTCGTAGAAGCCCTTGACCAAGTTTGTGCTGTCGTCGGCCAACAGGGGGCCGAGCAGCCCGATCACGAAGTGGGGACCGAAGTTGGTCACGTCGGCATCCACGAAGGCGACCAGGTCGCCCTTGCTGGCTTCTAATCCGACCCGCATGGCCTGGCCCTTGCCCCCGAACCCACTGCGGGCGGGCGGTACGTCGGGATCGAGCCTCCCGATCACGGTGTCCTCGGTGCCCGGCTCGCCGACCACCGCTGCACCGGCCCGCTGGGCCACCTCTGCCGTTCCGTCGGTGGAGCCGTCGTCGACGACCAGCACTTCATCGAGCAGGGGGACGCCGCCGCCAACGGCGGTCAGGGCCGAGGTGATCGAGCCCACCACCGCTCCCACAGTGGACGCCTCGTTCCGGGCCGGGATGCAGACAGATATCTTGCGGTCGCCTTTGGCGGCCACCAGGGCGTGGAGATCGAAGGCGCCGGGCCCGAAAACACGCCTGGAACGCTCTGGTTCCTCGCTCCCGGTCGCCGGCATGGCGCCATCATCGCTCACGTTGGCCACGCTCGGAAAAACCGGGCACTCGGGGCCGTTTGGAGGGGCTCCGTGCCGGCAATGCACGGGCAATGTGCGGGCAATGGGCGGGCCGTCCTGAGGGGCCGGATTGACTGGCGGCGTGAATTCGTCCACCATGGATGCATCATCCAGAGCGGTTGAGGGACCGGGCCCTGTGACGCCGCGGCAACCAGCACATCGAAAACCTACGGGTTCGAGGTGATGCCAGGTGCCAATGCCCGAGCGATGAGGAGGACACGTGGACTTCGTTTCTGGACTTCGCTGTCGTGAATGCGGCCGCGCCTATCCGGCCGAGGCATTGCACGTCTGTGACTATTGTTTCGGCCCGCTCGAGGTCACCTACGACTACGAGCGGATCGCGGCAACGGTGACCCACGAGCGGATCGCCGCCGGCCCGCGGACGATCTGGCGGTATGCCGACCTGTTGCCGGTTGTCGATCCGGCGCCGGTGGACCTCGGGGCGGGGTTCACCCCCTTGGTCCGGGCCGACAGGCTGGCTGCCGAGCTCGGGCTGGGCGAGCTGTGGATCAAGGACGACACGGCCAACCCCACCGGCTCCTTCAAGGACCGGGTGGTCTCGGTGGCGCTGACCAAGGCCCGCCAGCTCGGCTTCAAGGTGGCTGCCTGCGCGTCGACCGGCAACCTGGCCAACTCGGTGGCCGCCCACGCCGCCCGGGCGGGGATGGAGTCGGTGGTCCTGATCCCGTCCAACCTGGAGAAGGCCAAGGTCACCATGACCGCCGTCTACGGCGGCCGGGTCATTGCCGTCGAGGGCAGCTACGACGATGTCAACCGGCTCTGCGCCGAGCTGACCAGCGAGCATCCCTCCTGGGCCTTCGTGAACGTGAACGTCCGCACCTACTACGCCGAGGGCTCCAAGACCCTGGCCTTCGAGGTGGCCGAGCAGCTGGGCTGGCAGACGCCGGACCACGTGGTGGTGCCCATCGCCTCGGGAAGCCAGCTGACCAAGGTGGCCAAGGGCTTCGAGGAACTGGCCACGGTGGGCCTGGTCGAGGGTGGGCACACGGTGCGGGTCTCCGGCGCCCAGGCTGCCGGCTGTTCCCCGGTGGCCACCGCCTTCGCCGACGGGAGCGACGTCATCCGCCCGGTGAAGCCGTCGACCATCGCCAAGTCACTGGCTATCGGCAACCCAGCCGACGGGTGGTACGCCCTGGAGGCCATACGGAAGTCCGGCGGCTCCTGCGCCTCGGTGACCGATGACGAGGTGCTCGAGGGCATGAAGCTGCTGGCCCGGACGGAGGGCATCTTCGCCGAGACGGCGGGCGGCGTGACCATCGCCACCCTGGCCAAGCTGGCCGCCCAGGGCATCGTGCGCTCCGACGAGCGGGTGGTGGCTCTCGTCACCGGGCACGGCTTGAAGACGGTGGAGGCCCTGACCGACACGGTCGGGCCCCTCGCTACGATTCCTCCCACCCTCGATGCCTTCGACGCCGTTGTCGATCTGGACACCGAGCACACCAGCGCAGCAAGGAGTACCCCATGAGCGTCACCGTCCGTATCCCCACCCAACTCCGTACCCTGACCGGTGGAAGCGGCGAGGTCGTCGTCGAGGGCGGGACCGTCGGCGATGTCCTGAAGGCGCTGGATGCCGCCCATCCCGGCTTTGCCGGCCGGCTCTTCGACGATGCCGGCGGCCTCCGCCGGTTCGTCAACGTGTTCCTGGCCGACGAGGACGTCCGCTTCCTCGACGGCCTGGGCACCGGCGTGAACGACGGCCAGACCTTGTCGATCGTGCCCGCCGTCGCCGGAGGCTGACCACCGGGTCGCTGGGCGCTGGGCCGCCGGTCGGTCGGAGCGAAAGCGCCCTGGTAGGGGAGGGCGCGGTTGCGTCCAGGCGTCGAGCGTGGTTTGCTGTTAGCACTCGGCAGCGTAGAGTGCTAACAGAACCTGAAGACCCGAAAACGGGTCCACGACACCCCCCACGGCCCTGGTATCGGGCCGTGAACCGATCGAATCCACGGAGGATTACGACATGGCCAAGTTGATTACCTTCGACGAGGAGGCCCGCCGGTCCCTCGAGAGCGGGATGAACAAGCTCGCCGACGCCGTTCGCGTCACCCTTGGCCCCAAGGGTCGCAACGTCGTCTTGGACAAGAAGTGGGGTGCGCCGACCATCACCAATGACGGCGTCTCCATCGCCAAGGACATCGACCTCGAGGACCCCTTCGAGCGGATCGGCGCCGAACTGGTCAAAGAAGTAGCCAAGAAGACTGACGACGTCGCCGGCGACGGCACCACCACCGCCACCGTGCTGGCCTGGGCCATGGTCCACGAGGGCCTTCGCAACGTGGCCGCCGGGGCCAACCCCATGTCGCTCAAGAAGGGCATCGAAGCGGGCGTGGAGTCCGCCGTCACCTCCCTGCAAGGCATCGCCCGCGAGACCGACTCCAAGGGCCAGATCGCCCAGGTCGCCTCCATCTCTGCTGCCGACACCGAGATCGGCGAGATGATCTCCGAGGCCATCGACAAGGTGGGCAAGGACGGGGTCATCACCGTCGAGGAGTCCCAGACCTTCGGCATGGACATGGACCTGGTCGAGGGCATGCGCTTCGACAAGGGCTTCATCTCCCCCTACTTCGTGACCGATCCCGAGCGTATGGAAGCGGTCATGGAGGACGCCTACGTGCTGCTGGTCGGTTCCAAGATCACCGCCGTACGCGACCTCCTGCCCGTGCTCGAGAAGGTCATGCAGGGCGGGAAGCCCCTGGTGATCATCGCCGAGGACGTCGAGGGCGAGGCCCTGGCCACCTTGGTGGTCAACAAGATCCGCGGCACGTTCAAGAGCGTCTCGGTCAAGGCCCCCGGGTTCGGCGAGCGCCGCAAGGCCATGCTCCAAGACATCGCCATCCTCACCGGCGGCCAAGTGGTCACCGAAGAGGTCGGCCTCAAGCTCGAGAACATCGGTCTCGACCTCCTGGGCCAGGCCCGCAAGGTCGTGGTCACCAAGGACGAGACCACCATCGTCGAGGGTGCCGGTTCCGATGACGAGATCAAGGGCCGGATCAACCAGATCAAGGCCGAGATCGACAACACCGACTCCGACTACGACCGGGAGAAGCTCCAAGAGCGCCTGGCCAAGTTGTCCGGCGG
>JAUTXB010000184.1 GCA_030838245.1 Acidimicrobiaceae bacterium | reverse complement strand
GCACCCAAGAAGAAGCGCCCCATCGAGGTCGGGGCAGAGGCGGAGCCGGTCAAGCTCGGCTCCATGTTGCTCACGCTGGTGGAACCGCATCGCGGGCACGAGGTGGCGTACAACCGCTGGTACGAGCGGGACCACTTCTATGCCGGGTGTCTCATCTTTCCCGGACTGTTTGCCGGTCGTCGGTGGGTCGCCCCCCGACAACTCAAGGACCTTCGGTTCCCCGAGACGAGCCCCTTCGCCGAGCCGTACGATGCCGGGTCCTTTCTCTCGATCTACTGGCGTCACCAGGGCCTGGAGAATGCCGGCCAGAACTGGGACGGCCCCAGCGTTTTCTGGCTCTACGAGAACGGCAGGGGCTTCAGTGAGCGGACCCACGCCCACACCGCCAACTACGACTTCATGAGCGTTGCCTACAAGGACGACGATGGCGTGCCGATCGAGCTGGCCCTCGACCACGACTACGCCGGCTTGGCCGTAGTGGTCACCGAGCCGTCCGGCGGCGTCAGCTCCGAGCAGTTGTTGGCCTGGCTCGAGGCGTCTGCCGCTCCCCTATTGTTCGCCCACGAGGGCCCCGACGCCATCGCATCGTGGACCCTGAACGAGCAATTCCGATCGGCGGACCGCCGTGAGGCACCGATGTCCCTCGGGACCGCGGGCGGAGACGAGAACCGCGTCCTGCAGCTCTGCTTCCTCAACACTGAGCCCACCCGGTGCTGGGATGCGTTCCGCCGCTACGGCGAGGAGATCGACCGTGGTGGTGTCGGACGGGTCAGCTTCGCCGCCCCTTTTCTTCCTACCGTCATCGGCACCGATACTTACGTCGACCAGATCTGGTAGACCGGCCGGCTCTGAGCCCGGCCCTCAGCCGAGAGTGACCCTGATCGCCGGCGGTGACGTCGCTGTGCTGCTGGCCGCCGCCTGCAGCATCGTCATCGCACCCTCGAGCGCTGCCTCGAGTGGCTCCACCGACTCCATGGTCTGAGTCAGCAGGAGACCACCATGAAGTGCGGCGAAGATCGCCAAGGCAAGCTTCTCGGGAGACGCATCCGCCCGCAACAGCCCGCCGGTGCGCATCCGCGTCACCCCGGCTTGCAGGTATCCCCGCCACCGATCCATGTATGCCGCCACTTCGGCCGAAAGGGTCGGATCGCTGCCCATGAGCTCACTGGCCAAGGCACCGATGGGACACCCCCAATGGGCCTGCGAGCCGTAGTGGGTGACGACGGCCTTGCGCCAACCCTCCCAAGCCTCCCAGGTGTCGAGCGTGTCCAGGTAGGGTCGCTGCGCATCGAGGACCCGCTCGCTCTGGAACGACGCGATGGCGGCGACGAGATCGCTCTTGCCTCCGGGGAAATAGTGGAACAGCTGGCTCTTGCTGGTGGAGGTGCCAGCCCGGATGTCGTCCAGCGTCGTGCCCCCCACCCCATGGGCCAGAACGTGATCGGCCGCGGACTCGACGATCCGGGCGCGAGTTGCGGCGCCCTTCGGGGTCAGGTTCGTCGTCGCCGGCATGCGCCCAGGTTAGTCGTCTGGACTAATTAGTCCAAAGACGTGTACATTACTGGACCGCGCGGTCCATCTCCGGGCTCCGCTCCGACTTCGACCGAAAGGGCCAGCATGGTGAGCACACGATTACAGGGAAAAAGGGCGCTGGTCACTGGCGCCACCAGCAATATCGGCCGGGCGATCGCCATCGCCTTCGCGACCGAAGGAGCCCACGTCATCGTCAGCGGCCGCGACATCGACCGTGGTGCCCTGGTGGTCGACGACATTCGGGCGGCAGGCGGAAGGGCCGACTTCGTCGCCGCTCATCTCGACGGTTCGGCCCAGGCGTCAGGCGACCTGGCCGCCGAAGCCACCCGGATCCTCGACGGCGGCATCGATGTATTGGTCAACAACGCCGGCATCTACCCGGGCTCCGCCACTGCCGCCACCGACGAGGCGACCTTTGACGAGGTCTACGCAGTCAACGTCAAGGCCCCGTTCTTTCTCACCGCAGCGATCGCCCCGGCCATGGCCGAACGAGGTAGCGGAGCCATCATCAACCTCGGCTCCTGGATCGCCCGGATCGGTATCCCAATCGGATCGCTCTATAGCTCGACCAAGGGAGCAATGGAGACCCTGACCCGGGCCTGGTCAGCCGAATTCGGTCCCGCCGGCGTGCGTGTCAATGCAATCTCTCCCGGCGTGGTCAAGACTCCCGCACCCGAACAACCATCGAGCGTCGACGTGGACCCGGCCGAGGTGATGATGCGAGGCACGCCCGCCGGCAGCAGCGGCACGCCCGATGCCGTCGCCTATGCCGCTGTTTATCTGGCCAGCGACGAAGCCGCGTTCGTGCACGGGACAGTGATCGACGTCGACGGCGGTCGCGTCGGAGTCGCCGTCATCGCCGCCTGAGCACGAACGTCATTCGCCAATCGCCTCCCCGTTCGATGCGGGCTTTCGGTCGCCGGTGAAGGCCCGTATCGTGTGCCAGGACAACGGCACAACGAGGGGATGGCGGCATGGGGAACGAAGCGGCGACGGCGTCTGGGTTGCTCGAGTTGGGAGCGGCGACGTTGGGCGAGTCAGGGGCCTTGCTGATGCACCCGCGTATGGCCGCGGTGTGGCCGGGGGCCGCAGTGGCCGCGCCGGCCTACCCGGTGCTCTGCGCTCCGGCCGACAACCTGGCCATCCACGCCGCCGTGGTGCGGGCACCCCAAGGCAGTGTTCTGGTCGTCGACGCCAGCCGCACCCCTGAACGGGGGTATTGGGGCGAGGTGCTCACCACCGGGGCCGAGTCCCGGGGGCTGGCGGGACTGGTGATCGATGGGGGCGTTCGGGACCGGTCGGCGCTCGAGGCGCACCGCTTCCCGGTGTTCGCCACCATGGTGGCCCTGCGGGGTGCGACCAAAGAGCAACCGGGAACGAACGGCTCACCCGTACACGTCGGCGACGCACCCGTTTCCCTGGGCGACTGGATAGTGGCCGATGCCGACGGCGTGGTGGTGATTCCCTCTGGGCAACTGGACGAGGTACTGACCGCGGGGCGGGCCCGAGCCGACAAGGAAGAAGGCCTCTTCGCTGCTCTGCGGGGAGGTAAGACCACCGTCGAGCTTCTGGCGTTGGACACCTCCCCCATTGTCGAAGGCTGAGCCGTGGCCGCGGTGGCGCGGTGCTCGTTCAGCCGGTGACCAGATTGGGCGGGGTCTTCCCGGCCACCACATCGCAAATTCCCTGGGCAGCCAGTTGAGCCATCCGGGTACGGGTCTCGGTGGTGGAGCTACCGATATGGGGTAAGAGCACCGTCCGGGGTGCAGCGAGGAGCCGAGGATTGATCGTTGGCTCGCCGTCGTACACGTCAAGTCCGGCGGCAAAGATGCGCTCTGACTCGAGGGAGTCCACCAGTGCCTCCTCGTCCACTACTGGCCCTCGGGCCGTGTTGACCAGGACTGCGGTGGGCTTCAT
>JAUTXB010000170.1 GCA_030838245.1 Acidimicrobiaceae bacterium | reverse complement strand
CCATGTCCGAGTTCGCCAACAGCTGGGACCCGGTCCTCACCGGCGAGATGTTCGAACGGTGGTCGGCCGAGGGCTACCCGGCGGCCGGTGCCGTCATGACCAACGAGGACATGGCCGAGCAGGTGCTCCGCGTCCTGGCCAGCGGGGCTCGGATCGAAGAGATCCTGGTCATGCCCGATCAGCCTCAGGGCGCACCGGCAGTTCCTCCCACCGCCTGACCCACAGAGCATGCGTGTTCTCACAGCGGATACCATGTGGGCACGTGAGCTGATCACACTGATCGTCCGACCCGGGGAGGGACAACATGTCTGATGTCGCAGTCAGCGAGGCGCCGCTTGAGTTCGATCCGTTCTCGGACGAGTACTTCAACGGCCCCTACGACCTGTACCGGCGGCTGCGCGACGAGTCACCGGTCTACTTCAATGAGCAGTACGGCTTCTGGGCCTTGTTCCGCCACGAGGACGTCTGCGCCGCCCACAAGGACTGGCAGACCTTCTCGAGCAGCCACGGCGTCGACCTGTCTACCTTGAACACCGATCCCGAGGTCATCAAGATGTACCGGTCCATCATCATGATGGACCCCCCCGAGCACGACCGGCTCCGCGCCCTGGTCAGCCGGGTGTTCACCCCGCGGGCCGTGGGTGCTCTCGAGCCCATGGTCCGAGAGGTCATCCAGTCCTTCCTCGCCCCCTTCGACGACGCCGACTCGTTCGACGCCGTCGCCGACTTCAGCGGGCCCTTCCCGGTCGAGATCATCTCCCGGATGCTGGGCGTGCCCGAGGGCGAGCGCCAGCAGATCCGCCACTGGCTCGACATCGGGCTGCATCGCGAGCCCGGGCAGATGGACCCCACCCCCGAAGGGATCCAGGCCCAGATGGAGAGCGGCATCTACTGGCTCGAGTTGACCGAGAACAAGCGCAAGAACCCGGGCGACGACATGATCACGCGCCTCACCCAGGTGGAGGTGGACCGGGGCGACGGCGAGATGACCCGGCTGGACAACGAGGAGATCGCCGGATTCGCCAGCCTGCTGGGGGGAGCCGGGGCCGAGACGGTGACCAAGCTGGTGGGCAACGCCGCCGTCCTGTTCCACCGCAACCCGGGCGAGTACCAAAAGGTGGTCGACGACCCGACCAAGTCCCCCGGGGCGGTGGAGGAGATCCTGCGCTACTACCCGCCCTCCCAATACCAGGGGCGGTTCTCGGTGCGGGACTCGGTCTACAGCGGGGTCACTGTGCCGGCCGGCCATCCGACCATCCTGGTCACCGGCTCGGCCACCCGGGACGAGCGCTTCTACGAGAACCCCGACACCTTCGACGTCGACCGGACCCCGAGCTTGGCCCTCGGACTGGGGTACGGCATCCACAGCTGTCTGGGCGCCGCCTTGGCCCGCATGGAGAGCAGGATCGCCATCGAGGAGCTGGCCACGCGCTGGCCGAAGTTCGAGGTCGACGAGGCCGGCTGCACCCGGGTCCAGATGTCCAACGTGGCCGGCTACGGCAACGTCCCCATGCACCGGGCCCGCTGACCGTTCTCGGTCAGTCGGCCGGCGGACCGCCGAGCTGGGGTCCGCCGTTGACCGAGTAAGTCTCGCCGCTCACGTACGAGGACTCGTCACTGGCCAGGTAGGAGATGGCCCGGGCCACGTCGATGGGCTCACCCACCCGCCCTAAGGGAATGCCAGCCTGGAGTACGTCCGGGTCGATACCGGCGACTTCCCACGCGTCGACGGCCCGCTCCGAGGCCACCAGTCCGACGGCGACACAGTTGGCCCGGATGCCGTAACGGCCCCACTCCGCCGCCGTGACCCGAGTGAACATTTGCAGGGCGGACTTGGCCGCGCTGTACCCCGCTCCGTAGCGCACCCCGGTGACCCCGGCACCCGAGGAGACGTTGACGATCACACCCGATCGCTGCCGGATCATGTGCTGGCCGAACTCACGAGTGGCGATGAACGGTCCTCGAACGTTCAGCGAGAAGGTCGAGTCCCACGCCCGCGTCGGAACCTGCTCGAGCGGCCCCATGCGGGTCCCTCCGGCGTTGTTCACCAAGACGTCGACGCGACCGAACTCCTCGATGGTCCGAGTGACCAGGGCGACGATCGAGTCCTCGTCTTTCACATCGGTCGGCACGGCGACGGCACGACTGTCGGAGTCGCGGTTGATCTCGCTGGCGACGGCATCGAGTTGCTCGGGCGTGCGGGCAGCCAGGACAACGCCGGCGGCCTTCCTGGCTGCGAAGAGCCGCGCCGTCGCCGCGCCGATGCCGGTGCCGCCACCGGTGATGACCGCCACTTTCCCCTCGAGACCGCTGCTCTCCTCGTTCACGCCGGCAAGCCTTCCGTAACCTCGCCGATATCGAGAGCACTTGGGGCACCGAGTCCTCCCGGCACGCTGCTCACAGGACCCGGGTGGTCCGGCCGGCCCAGTAGCGGTCACGGACCTGGCTCTTGTAGAGCTTGCCGTTGTCGAGGCGGGGCAGCTGGGGATCGAAGTCGAACGAGCGGGGACGCTTGTACCCGGCCAGCCGGCTCTCACACCACGCATGCAGCTCGGCGGCCAGGCCGTCGCCGGCGTCGTCCCAGCGGACCGGTTGGACCACCGCCTTCACCTCTTCGCCCCTGTCGTCGTTGGGCACTCCGAACACGGCCACGTCGAGGACCTGCGGATGGGCCAGGAGGACGTCCTCGATCTCTTGGGGATAGATGTTGACCCCACCCGAGACGATCATGAACGCCCGCCGGTCGGTCAGGTAGAGGTAGTCGTCCTCGTCCACCCGACCGATATCGCCCAGCGACCGCCAGGTCGGGCGGTCGGGATGGTGGGCGCCTCGGGTCTTGGCCGAATCGCCGTGGTACTCGAAGTCGGCTCCCGGGTCCTCGAAGTACACGACGCCGATCTCACCGGTCGGGAGCTCGGCTCCGTGCTCATCACAGATATGGATGCGGGCGCCGCGGGCCGGGCGCCCCACGGAGCCCTTGTGGGCCAACCACTCCTCCGAGGTGATCGACGTGCTGCCGAAGTTCTCCGTCCCGGCGTAGTACTCCTCGAGGATCGGGCCCCACCACTCGATCATCTGCTCTTTCACATGCACCGGGCAGGGCGCGGCGGCGTGGGTGACCACCCGTTGGCTCGAGAGGTCATAGGCCGTCCGCTCGTGCTCGGGCAGCTTCAACATCCGGACGAACATGGTCGGGACCCACTGGCTGTGGGTCACACGCTCCCGCTCGATGAGGGCGAGAGCACCGGCCGGGTCGAACCGCTCCATGACCACCACCGTGCCGCCCACGCTGTGGACGCCCAGGGAGACCCGCAAGGGGGCAGCGTGGTACAAGGGGGCCGGGCTGAGAAAGACCATCCCCTCGCCGAACCCGTACCGGGCCCGGCTGTGCTCGCCGATCTCCCACTCGCCGAGCGGCGAGTCCTCGTCGGGCAGCGGGAACTTGATCCCCTTGGGTTGTCCGGTGGTACCCGAGCTATAGAGCATGACCATGCCCCGCACCTCGACATCGAGCGGAGCGGTCGACTGCGCGGCCATCTCACCCTGGTAGGAACGATGCCCGGGGGCATCCCCGTCGACCATGAACCGGTGGGCCACTGTCGGGGTGAGATCTCTGAGCTCGTCGGCCACCTGAGCCAGGGCGGCACTGGTGACCAGCACCGTCGCTCCGCAATCGTTCACGATGTAGGCGGCTTCGGCCGCGGTGAGATGCGAGCTCACCGCGGTGATGTACAGCCCCGAGCGCATGCCCGCCCACACCACCTCGAAGTACGACGGATGGTTCTCCATCATCACGGCGTAGTGGTCGCCGCGGCGGAGCCCGAGTCCCCACAGGAGCCGGGCGAACTGGTTGGAGCGCTCGTCGAGCTCCCGATAGGTGATGACCCGACCCGAGCCACCCATGACCACGGCGGCCCGGTCCGGTGCCGTGGCCGCGAAGTCTCCGACGAACATGGAGCCGTGCCCGCTCAGCGGGCCGGGATCGGGCCCTCGACCGCGTCGGGGACGGCCAGCCGCATCGGTGGCGGTTTCCGCCAGTCGGCCACACCGTCTTCGGGAACGGCGACCGGGTACTTGTTCTCGTGGATCTCGGCCCAGTGGGAGTGGTTCAACTGGTGCAGGGTGAAGCACGCCTGCAGCGCGTTGTAGAAGCCCATGTTGTCGACCGTCTGGTTCACCGACTCCTTGATGAGGAGCGAGGTGACCGTGGGCCGCTCGGCGATCCGCCGGGCGAAGGCCAGGGTCTGCTCGTCGAGCTGGTCGGTCGGGAAGATCTTGCTGACCATGCCCAGGCGGTAGGCCTCCTGGACGTCGATGGCGTCACCGGTCAACATGAGCTCTTTGGCCTTGCGGGGACCGAACTCCCAGGGATGGCCGAAGTACTCGACGCCGCACATTCCCAGCCTCGTGCCCACCACGTCGGCGAACAGGACGTTCTCGGCCCCCACGATGAGGTCGCAGGCCCACATGAGCATCAGTCCGGCGGCGAACACCGTCCCTTGGACCTGGGCGATGGTGATCTTGCGCAGGTTGCGCCAGCGCAGCGTGTTCTGGAAGTAGTAGTGCCACTCCTGGAGCATCCGGGCTTCGGCTCCCTCGCGGGTGGCCCCGTTGATCGTGCTGGTCGGGTGGGTGGTGCGATCCTCGATGGCCTGGGCCGAGCCCATGTCGTGGCCGGACGAGAAGAGCGGCCCGGTGCCGCCCAGGATGACCACCCGAACCTCGTCGTCCTCCTCGGCCCGACGGAAGGCGTCGTCCAGCTCGACCAGGAGCCCCCGGTTCTGCGCGTTCCGGGTGTCGGGACGGTCGAGCATGATCCGCACCACCCGCCCCGCTTCGAGCTGCTCGTACTGTATGTACTTGTACTCGGGCTGGTCCTCGGGCATCGTCGTGTTCCTCTCCTTCGGTGTCCTGGTCGACCGTCACGGTCGGGAGCGATAGGCCACAGTCGAAGGGCCCCCCGGATCGACGGGCCCACGGTATACCGCCCGGCTGGCCAGCCGCTACGCCGCGAATGGGGCGCCGGCCCGCTCACCCGAGCGCTCCGGTGTCACGGACCTCGGTGATGTGCTCCCAGTCCATGCCCAACTCGAGGAGGATCTCCTCGGTATGCTCCCCGACCTCGGGCACCCGCCGAGCAACCGACCACGGGGTCCCCGAGAAGTCCACCGGGCTGGCCACCATGGTCGCCGTCCCGTCGGCTACCGGAACCTCCACGAAGGCCCCGGCGGCCACCGCTTGGGCGTCGTCGGGAATGTCGCCGGGACCCTGCACCGGGGCCCACCACATACCGCAGGCATCGAGCGTTTCCGCCCACTGCTCCAAGTCGGCCGAGGCGAACGCCTCGGTCATGATGGCGATCAACGCGCCCCTGTTCTCGGCCCGGCTGCGTGCGTCCACGAAGCGCGGATCGTCGAGCAGATCGGGGCGGCCCAGCGCGGCGACCACCGGCACCCAGTGCCGGTCGGGCTGGAGCCCGAGCAGGAAGAGCCAGCGACCGTCCCGGCAGCGATAGGAGTTGTAGACCGGATTGGGCGCCTCGGTCCGGGGCCGGGTGGGAATGGGGTCGCCCAGGCGGAGCACCCGGTTCACGTCCGATCCGACGGTGAAGATCCCGGACCGCAGGAGGGACGTCGACACCAGTTGGCCCCGGCCGGAGCCCTCCCGGGAGAACAGGGCGGCGGCGATCCCGGCCACCGCGGTGATGGCGGTCACGTGGTCACCCGAACCCCCCGGGGTGAGAGGCAGGTCGGCCCCGGAGACCATCATGGCGGACAGCACGCCGGCTCGCGACCAGAAGGCCCCGGAGTCGTAGGCGGCCCGATCCTGGTCGGGGCCGACCGACCCGTAGCCGGTGATCTCGGCGTAGACCAACCTCGGGAACCGCTGGGCCAGCCGGGCGTGATCGAGCTCGAACGAAGCCAGGACGCGCGGACGCAGGTTGGTGACGAAGACATCGGCCGGAGCCAGCAGGGCATCGAGGATCTGCCGCCCTTCGGCCACCGTCAGGTCGAGGGTGATGCTCCGCTTGCCCCGGTTGTCGAGCTCGAAGGTCGGGTTCCGGTCGGTGGTCCATGCCCGACCGGGATCACCGTCGGGCGCCTCCACCTTGATGACGTCGGCCCCCCAATCGGCCAGGACCGCCCCCACCGAGGGACCAACGACCCAGACTCCGAGCTCGACCACCCTGGTACCGGCCAACGGCCCTGGCATTCCGCTCCCCTCCCCTTGCACCCGTGTGCCCGTGTGCCCAGATCAGGCCGGGGCGTGGGAGCGAGCCTCGGGCTCGGGCTCGGGCCCGTCGCGTTCGGCCACCAGTGCGGCCCGGCTCAGCTTCATGGCGTCACTCCGGGGAAGGGTGTCGACGAACTCCACCGTCTTTGGCACCTTGTAGGAGGCCAGGCGCTCCTTGGCGAAGGCAATGATCTCGTCGACGTCGGGGGGTCTGGCGGGATCAACCGGCTGGACGATGGCGTGGACCCGGCGCCCCCACTCGGGGTCCCGCAGCCCCACGACCACCACGTCGGCTACGGACGGGTGCTCGCTGACCGCCGCCTCGACCTCGGCCGGGAACACGTTGACGGCGCCGGTGACGATCATGTCGACCCGCCGGTCGGCCATGTACAAGAACCCGCCCTCGTCGAGCCAACCCATGTCGCCGACGGTCACGAACCCGTCGTCGGTCCGCGGCATGGGGGCGACGTTGTCGCCGACGTACGATGCGATCGGACCGGTCGGGGTGCGCATGTAGATGCTGCCCACCTCGCCCCGGGGCAACTCGTGCCCGTCGGCGTCGAGGATCTCGATCTCGGTGTCGTTGAAGCCCCGCCCGAGGGTCCCGGGATGCTCGAGCCACTCGTCGCCCCGGCAGATGGCCAGGCCGTGGCCCTCCGATGCTCCGTAGCTCAGGAAGAAGTGCTCCGGTCCCACCAGGTCGCACCACCGCCGGCCCAACCAGACCGGCAACGGCGACGCACCCTGCTGCACCCAGTCGAGCGACGAGAAGTCGCGCTCGTCGATCCCGGGGACCTGGGCCAGCCGCTGGAGCATAGGGGTCGCCCCGATGAACCCGGTGACCCGGTGGCGCTCGATGAGGTCGAGGATGCGCGGCGCGTTGAATCGCTCGAGCAGCACGACTTGGACCCCGGCCATCAGATTCCGAAAGGCCGTGAACCCGTTGGTGTGGTAGAGCGGTGCCGGCACCAGGACCCGCTGGGGCTGCGGCAGCGGCCCGTACGCCTCGACCACTGTCGAGGTGCCGTTTCCCTCGATGTACGTCCCCGGGTTGGTCATGACGATCACCTTGGGCGTCCCGGTCGAACCGGAGCTGCACACCCCCCAGCCGTGCGGGGAGGTCACCTCGGGCAATGGCTCCACCGATGCCGAATGACTCTCGTCGAAGACGTCGGCGTGTTCGGCGTCGATGATCAGCCGTGGGGCGAGGGTGGCCAGGACCCGTCCCCGCTCCCAGTCGGGGAGGTCCCAGCGCATAGGGACGACGACCGCCCCCACCTTCCAGCCGGCGAAGCAGGCCATCAGGTGGTCGGGCGAGTTGCGCAGGCACACGGCCAGGTACTCACCGACCTGAATGCCTCGCTCGGCCAGCACCCGGGCCAGTTGGGTCGAACGTTCGTCGAGCTCGCGCCAGGTGACCAGCCGCTCGCTCCCGTCGTCGGCCGCGAAGATGACACCGACGCCGTCGGGGTCCTTGGTGGCCACGCGGTGGATCTGCATCCCAAAGGGCACGCCCTCGTCGGCCGGCACCGATGTCATCTGACCCTCCGATTTCCTGTCGTCCTGCATGCCCCCGGGAGAACAGCATGGCCCCGGCGAGAACGTCCCGTTTCGCTGTGGGCGTCCTACGCTCTCACAACCCGTCCGGTTCGTCCATCACCGGGGATGGGCACGGCTGCGGGTTCAGTCGGCCCGCACCTCAGGGGTCTCGTCGCTCGCCACCCCGAGCATCACCAAGAGGAAGACGCACGGCTCGTCGTAGCGGTTCCACCACTGGTGCATACCGCCCACCTGGACGTTCACATCCCCAGCCCGGAGCGTGACCGAGCTCCCGTCCTCCATGAACAGGTCGATCTGCCCGGAGACGATGAACTCGTAGTCGACGGTGTTGGTGCGGTGCCAACCGCTCGGCTCTTCGGTCGGAGCCATCGATTCGATGAGGAACCTGGTCGCCCCGGGCACCAGCGAGAAGATCTCGGCCAGGTTGGCCTGGGCGGAACGGTCGGTGACGTCGAGGCCCAGCTCGTCGTCGGCCCAGAAGTTGAGGAGGTCGAAGGACGCCCCTTGGATCTCGTAGTGCTCGGTGGCCGTGGCCGGTCCGTCGTGGACCACGCCCCACCCACCGGCCTCCGTCCTGCCGCACACCACCCGCCGTGCTTGCAACCCGGCCATTGCTCCCCCTCCTGTCGTTCCCGTGGGCGACAACCTGCCGCCGCGCGCTGTCACACAATCCCGACTCTGTCGAACCGGTAGCCCTCAGTCGAACAGGTAGCCGTCGATGGCCCGGTGATAGTTCCAGATGGTCATCTCCTGGGCCGTGTTCAGCCGATGGCCGTCGTACCCCCGGGAGTGGATCCCGGCCGTCACCTCTGACATGTTGGAGAAGTCCTGGCTCAGGACCTGTCCCATGTCGCCGTCGTGCCAGTCGTCGAAGAGCTGGGGGGCGGCGGTGGGCAGCCCCTCGGCGGGCGGCAGTTCGAGGCCTTGCACGTCGAAAATGCAGCTGTCCGGGTCCATGCCGTTCGGCCGGGCCCGGTAGGTCAAACAGCACCCCATGTCGATGAGGAAGACGGTGTTGGGGAACAGGTGCCAGTCGTACATGGCCGCCTTCAGCTGGGCTTGGGTGACCTCGGGGTAGTCGATGCCGACGGCTCGGGCGTGTTGTTTCCTCAGTCGTTGGTAGATGGCGTTCCCGTCAGGGCCATCGGCCCCCTCGGTGGTGCGGAGCTCGGCCGCCGCGGCCAGGTCAGAGTGCAGGTACAGGGCACGGAGCTCGCGCAGGTTGTACTCGACATTCCGGTAGATGGCCCCCGGGTCTACGCCGTAGGCGGCACGGAGCTTGGCCGCGTCGCCCTCGGGCCCGTAGCGGAAGAGGTCGGCATGGCGGGAGTGGAGGCGAAATAGCTCGTTGAAGGTCGACCCATAGCTCTCGCTCTCGGCGATAGTTGGGGGCGTCGAGTGCTTGTCGGGCCGCAGGAGCTGGGGGTGGGTGCCGGGCACATGCCAGCTCTCGATGAAGGCATCGAGCGCCGTCTTCCAGTTGGCCGGGAGGATGACCGACTTGTACCAGGCGATGCGCATGTCCTCGAGCTTGAAACCGTCCAGTCGTTCGGGGATGGGGTCGAGAAAGTCCTCGAGCGGCTCGGCGTGGCTGTCCATGTTGACGAAGACCCAGCCGCCCCACGTCCCGATCCGGCACTCGGGAAGGCAGAGCTCGTCGGCCGGCCGCCGTTCGAAGTGCTCGCAGTCGGCCTGGAACTTGAGCGACCCGTCGAGGTTCCAGCGCCAGGCATGGAACGGGCAGCGGAACTCGCCGATTCGGCCCTGCCCGTTCACCAGTCGGGTGCCGCGGTGCCGGCAGGCGTTGAAGTAGGCCTTGAGCCCGGCCTCGGTCCGGACCACGACGATCGACTGGTCCCCGATCTCGAAGTCGACGAACTGCCCGACCTGTTCCACCTCGTCCACCCGGCAGGCGTTCAACCACGTCCTGGGAAAGAGGCGCTCGAACTCGAGCTCGAGGAACTCGGGGTCGATGTACCGGCCCTTGGGCACGAAGGCCGAGCCCAGCCGCCACTGGCGCGGCACATCCAGGTTCGAGACGAGGTGGATCGGGTGCAATGCAGTCATCGCCGTTCGCCTTGTGCGCTAGTCATGTTGGAGCCACCTCCCGATCCGTCCTCGAGCCACTCCCCGATCCGTTCGGCCACCGCCTTGTCCCGCTCCGCTGCGCTCCCGTCGGCCGACCAGCACCAGGTGGACAGGGCCGTGCCCCGACCACCGAGGACTCCCTCTTGCTGGTGGAGAGTCGGGCCGGCAGCGGGATCGGTGGCGGCCAGGAGGATGGGGGGGCCAGCCTCGGTGGCACCGGCATGGGAGGACAGGGCCCGGGCGGGGAGGAGCTCGAGATGGCCGGGCGGGGTGTCCACGCTGACCACCGACCCGACGTGGGCAGCCCGAAGGAGGGCCGCCCCGACGGCCACGACGCCCCCCTGGCCCCAGCCGATGAGCACCGGTTGGTCAAGGTCGAGGTCGTCGAGCAGGTCGCAGACCTGGACCACCGCGGTGGCCAACGAGATCGGATCGGTCCCGGCAAAACCGGGGAGGACCCGGTACCAGCAGATGCCACCGACCTCCATGCCGCTCGGGTAGGAGGCGTAGTCGCCGTACGGAGCCACCACCCGCCCCACCCCGGCGCAGGCCAGCGCCACCCCGATGGGCTCGTCGATCGTCTTCATGCCCTCTCGGTGGAGGATGACAGCAGGTGCTCCGGGCGATCGGGCGGCCACGTCCTGATAGGCGAACTTCATCGGCCTGACCCGACCCGGGGGGACCGCCGAGCGGCGTGGGTGCCGGCCAGAAACCCGAACACCATGCCGGGTCCGATGGTCGAGCCACCGCCCGGGTAGCCCTCGCCGAAGATGCCGTCGACGCAGTTGCCCGCCCCGTAGAGGCCTCCGATCGGTCCGGCCGTGCCCAGCATCTGGCCCTCGGTCCCGATGCGAGGTCCGCTGTTGGTGTCGAACGTGGTGCCCACCACCGAGATGGCATGCAGGGGCCCGTCGAGATGGAGGGGGTACATGAGTGAATTGGGCAGCCGGTTGTCCGGGGCCGGGGGGCCGTGGAAGGCGAACTCGACCGCTTTCGAACCACGCCCGAAGTCCTCGTCGCGTCCGTCTTCAGCCATCGCGTTGAACCGACCGATCGTCGACGCCAGGGTCTCGGCGAACGACGGTGCCAGGGTCACCGGGGCGATGCCCGGCGGCATGGCCGCATGCGACCGGCGGGACAGCCGGTCGGCCAGCGCCTCGGTCAGTCCGGGTACCCCGATGCCGGTGACGACGTGGTCGGCGACGGCTCCGGCCGGGGGGATCGGGTACCGACCCCCGTAGCGTTCGGCCGTGCGTTGGTCGTAGACCATGAACATGACCCGGTTGACGTACTCGTCGTTGGCGAAGACGTGGTGGACCCGGCCCCGGGACTCGTACTCCCGCTTCTCGTCCACGGCCCGGACGCCGAACCGGTTCACCAACAGCATGCCGTCGCCGGGCATGGCCCACACGTCGAGCACCGAGTTGGCGTAGTCGTCGACCGCCTCCAACACCTGTTGGTTCCACCAGCCGTTGTGCATCGGGCCGAAGGAGGTGCCGGCCCGCGTCCCGATGTCGACCAGGTCGCCCGTGTTGGAGGGCACCCCCGAGCCGCCGGCGATGGGGCCGCGGAGGAACCGCTCTCTCAGCTCGGGACTATGGGCGAAGCCCCCGGACCCGAACACCACTCCCCCACGGGCCCGGATCGTCCGGCATGCCGTTCCGTCGTCCACGACGACGCCGGTGACCGCACCGTCCTCCAGTACCAGGTCGACCACCCGATGGCTGAGGCGGACCTCGGTTCCCCGCGCGTTGGCGAAGGCCATCAGTTGGCGTACCAGCTCACCCCCGTTCCCCGTGCCCCCGTCGGCCGTCACCGCTTGGACCCCCCGGCCCCGCACCGCAGCGTTTTCGGGCGGCTCGTAGTAGTCGGGGTACATCTGGCCGTCCCAGGCCAACCAGGGCGCCTCCATGCGCACTGCCCCGAGCTCGGCCAGGCGGCCCATGACCTCGGCGCCACGGTCGTAGTACGCCTCGAGCAGCGCGTAGTCGGCGGGCAGGATCCCGAGGGTGGGTGCGTCGGGGTCGAACGCGCCCGGATAGCTGACGGTGGCCATGTAGGCCAAGGCCCGGTCCCGGGGGTCGGCGATCCCCGCCGCCCCCATGACCGCGTTGGCGTAGATGTGGGCGACACCGCCCGAACAGGCAGTGGTCCCGCCGTGGACCGGCGCCTTCTCGCACACCACGACCGAGGCGCCGCTTCCGAGCGCACCGGCGGCAGCCGAAAGGGCGGCAGCGCCGCTTCCCACGACGACGACGTCGTATTCCTCAGGAGCGACGCTCCGAGGGAGGCGGGGCGAGGGCGCGACGCCCGGTCGGTGGGGAAGGGCAGCGAGATCGGCCACCCGCTCGCCCAGCGACGGCTGGCGTACCGGTGCGGTCAATGTCGGCGTGTCCCCCGAGGTACCGATGACGTACTCCTTGGTCTCATCGATAGTTATAGCATCGCTGTTCGACAGCGAAAACGGTGATTCCGGGTGGCCCCGGTAGCCGGCCCGAGCCCGGGACAGACAGGGGGGAACATGGGATTGACGATCGACGATCATCTGGCCATCCAGCAGCTGGCCGCTCGCTACAACCATGCCATCGACAGCGGCGACAGCACGGGGTTCGCCGGCTCCTTCGTGGAGGACGGGGTGCTCGACGCCGGCGAGCTGGTGGTCGAAGGGCACGCCGCGCTCGAGCAGTTCGGAAAGAGCTTCCACACCTCGACGCGGGCACCTCGTCACGTGGCCACCAACCTGGTGATCGACGGGCACGGCGACCAGGCCACGCTCGATGCCTATGTCCAGATGTACGCCCTGGCGGGCGACCCGCCGCGCCAGGAGATCACCGCGTCGGGCAAGTACGCCGATACTCTTTCGAAGGTCGACGGGCACTGGCTCTTCGTGCGACGGACGTTCACCCGGGACGCGTGAGCCTCCTCTGTTGACCGTCCGTTCTGGGCCTACGACTTCGTCACGCAGACCGACTTGAGCCAGTAGGGCGACGCCCGCACAGCAGCGGGCCGAAGCGAGTCAGCGAGCGGTAGTGAAGAGGAAGCACCCACCAGGGGTTCCGCCACCGGTGCTCACCGCGGCCACCTCGGCCCCGGCCACCTGCCGGTCGCCCCCGTCGCCGCGCAACTGCACCACCGCCTCGTGGATGAAGCCGTACCCGTGGGTGCGCCCGGCCGAGAGCTGCCCCCCGAAGGTGTTCAGCGGAAGCTCGCCGTCGAGGGCGATGCGTCCGGGGTCGGACAGGAAGTCGCCGGCCTCGCCCGTCTCGCAGAACCCCAACGCCTCGATCCAGCTCAGGCAGTTGAAGGTGAAGCCGTCATAGAGCTCGGCTACGTCCACGTCGCTCGGGCGCAACGATGACCTCGTCCACAGGTGGGCGGCCGGACCCTGCGTCTGGGGCTCGTGGTGGAGCGTCCCCTGGTCCCAGCTGATCCGGTCGATGACCTGGGTGCCGACCGCATCGACCAGTACCGGCGGGCGTCGAAGGTCGCGGGCGGTATCGGCGGCCGACACGATCACGGCGATGGAACCGTCACAGGGAACGTCACAGTCGTAAAGGCCGAAGGGGCTGGTGATCATGCGGGCCCCGAGGTAGTCGTCCATGGTCATCGGCTCGCGGTAGATGGCGTCGGGGTTGAGCCCGGCGTTGCGCCGGGCGTTGACGGCGATCGTCCCCAGTGCTTCCCGGGTCGTCCCGTAGTGATGGAAGTGGTTGGAGGCGTTCATGGCGATCCAGTTCGCCGCGCTCATCGCCCCGTAGGGCATGCGCCACGCCATCATGTCTCCCTCCACCCGACCGCCACCGGAGGTCGGTGGGTGCTGGCGCAGGCGTTCGGACCAGGTCGACTCCCACACCGTCCGAAAGCACAGCACGTGGCGGCACAGACCGGCGGCAACTGCCAGCATGGCCGCCACCACCGACCCGCCCTGGCCCGGGGTCTCCGATGCCCCGTTGATCCAGGTGGGGCGGATCCGCAGGGACTCCTCCAGCGCCGTCACCCCACCCTCGGAATGCCCACCGGCGGCCGCCCCGCCGGGGTAGGTCGACAGCCCGTCGATGTCGGCCATGGTCAGGCCGGCGTCCTCCACCGCCTTGCGAGAAGCCTCGACCGTCAGGGCCAACGGGTCGACCCCGAGACGCCGGCCGATCCGCGACATGCCGATACCCGTCAGCGCCACCTTGTCCTCGAACTTGTCGGCTCGCGCCATCGGCCGTACGTAAGGGATGGTGGGTTCCTCGGCCGGAAGGGCGCCTTCGGCCGGGCCGTCCGTGGCCAGGGTGAAGACGGGCAGCCACACGTCCTCCACGTGCTCGAAACGGACCTCGACCCGCCGCCCGACCGAGAGCTCGGAGAGGGGGACGTCGACCAGGTTGGTGGTCAGCCTGACCCTGGGGTCCTCATCGATGGCCACGATGGCGATGATGTAGGGCGGCGGCAACGCCGGCGTCCAGGTGTGCTCGTTCACGGTGAAGCCGGCCACCACGCCCGTCCCGGCCACGGGCTCGGGGGCCAGATCGTCGGATCCGCAGGTGCGGCAGATGGGACCGGGCGGATGCTGGAAGGAGCCACACTTGGCGCAGCGCCGAAACCGGAGCTTGCCGTCGGCGCCCGATGTCCAGAAGAACTCGTTCTCCGGCGTGAGCTGCGGAAGCGGACGGGTCACGCCGCACCCATCTTGCGGAAGTCCCAGCTGACGAAT
>JAUTXB010000055.1 GCA_030838245.1 Acidimicrobiaceae bacterium | reverse complement strand
CCTGCGGCTTGGCCTGCCTCCTCTTTGCCCTCCGCTGCATCGACGGTCGGCGCGGGTACCTCGACCTTGCCGGCCTCGGGGTGTTCCTCGGCATGGGCTGGTGGTCATCACCGGAGATCGCCTATTTCTTGGTCCCTACCGGATTGGTGCTCATCGGTGCCATCGTGGTCTCCCCATCCGGGCGTCGCATCGTCGTCTGGGTCCCCCGCGTCCTGGTCGGCCTCGCCGCTGCCGCAGTCGGTGCGCTGCCGTGGCTGTGGGTCAACATCCCTGGGTTCCGCTCCCTCAAGGCGTCCTCGTTCCCCGGTGGCCAGGCGAAGGTGAACCCCGGCTACGGCGGAAGGGTCGAGACGTTCTTCAACCACGTCCTGCCCATGCAGACAAACCTGGTATTGCCGGGATCGGAATCGGAGGTCTTCCATCACCCGCTGCAACTGGTTCTCCAGTTCGGATTCGACGTCGTCATTGTCATGGCCGTGGTGCTGTGCATCGTGAAGGGTGGCCGTGGCCTGGCCATCGCCGCCGGAGCGGTAGCCCTGCCCTTCCTGTTCGCCCTGCAACCGGGGACGTGGTACTGGCAGGATGGCCGCTACGGGGTCTTCGTCGGCGCTTTACTCGTCCCGGTCCTGGCCATCGCATGCGATGAAGCCCCGCTCCTGGTGGGCCGATTTCGTCACCGAGAACGGCACCAGCATCGGCGGCCCAGCGTCTCGAGTCCGGCGCGCTGGCTCATGTGCGGTGTCGTGGTGGTGTGCGCGGCGTTCACGGTGGTGTCGTTCCGCCAGAACGCTTCGTGGTTCGTACCGGGAAATGGCGGCTTCTTCTCGAACTGGGGCGATCCCAACGCGCCCACAGTGCATGCAATCGATCGCCTGGAAGCCGGCGGCGTGCGCACCGGGTACGCCGAGTACTGGGTGGCCTACGACCTCGACTTCCTGTCCAAGGAGCGGTTGGCCATCACCACCGTCCCGGGAGCGGACACCAACCGGTCCAAGGCGCTCAACCGGACCGTCGAGGCCTCTCGGCGATCGGCCTGGTTGTTCGTACCGCCGGACCAGATCACGCAGGGCTTCCGGCAGTTCGCCGGCACGGGCGCCATCATCGGACCTGCATCGATGTCCGAAACGGCGTTCATCGCCAAGCTCAATGCCTTGGGTGTCTCCTACCGCATCGTCGATGCCGGCCTGCTCCGGGCCGTCATCCCCTCCCGGCCGGTGACACCGAAACAGGTCGGCCTACCTTGAGCGGTCACGGCCAGACAGCCGCCGGGGCTGCCGATTGGCCACTCTGTGGCCAGGTTGTTGGGAAAGATGTGGTCGAAGGGAAGAATTACCGATAGATCTCGGGCACGTGGGTCTGCTCCTCGAGCGGTGGGCGAACGTACCCGTCATCCGACGGACGAGGCGGCAGCTTCTTGGCCGTCGGAGCACTGACCTCCTCGTAGGGCACCTGGCTCAACAGATGGGCGATGCAGTTGAGCCGGGCCGCCCGCTTGTCGTCCGACTCGACCACGTACCACGGCGACTGCTTGGTATCGGTGGAGGCGAACATCTCGTCTTTGGCCCGCGAATACTCGACCCAGCGCTGCCGGGCCTCGAGGTCCATGGGTGAGAGCTTCCAGCGTCGGGTGGGATCGGACAGCCGTGAGAGGAGGCGGCGCTCTTGTTCCTCGTCGCTGACCGAGAACCAGTACTTGATGAGCTGCATGCCCGAGCGCTGCAGCATCCGCTCGAAGTCCGGGCACGAACGGAAGAACTCCTGTAGCTCCTCCTCGGTGCAGAAGCCCATGACCCGTTCGACACCGGCCCGGTTGTACCAGGAGCGATCGAACAGGACGATCTCCCCGGCCGAGGGCAGCTGGGCCACGTAGCGTTGAAAGTACCACTGGGTGCGCTCGTCCTCATTGGGAGCGGCCAGTGCCACCGTTCGACACACCCGCGGGTTCATCCGCTCGCTGATCCGCTTGATGACCCCACCCTTTCCTGCCGCGTCCCGTCCCTCGAACAGGACGGCGACGCGCGCCCCGGATACCTGCACCCAGTGCTGGAGCTTGGACAGCTCCACCTGCATGTCGGACAGCGTGGCTTGGTACGTCTTCGAGTCCATTGGCTTGCTCCTTATTCGCTGGCGATGGCCGCTAACACGTTGAACCTGGCCGCTCGCCTGGCCGGCAGCACGCCGGCCAGGACCCCACACAGCAGCCCGACCACGGCGATGGCCACCAGACCGGTCCAGGGCATGACGAACACGGGAAAGGTCTTGCGCGCCGCCACGCTGGCCAGCCAGCCGAAGATGATGCCGAGGCCCAAGCCGAGGACGGTCCCGATCAGGCCTACGATCGCCGCCTCGTATCGGATGGTCGACGCCAGCTGACGGCGGGTCATCCCCACGGCCCGGAGCAGCCCGATCTCCCGAGTTCGTTCGAAGATGGACAGAGCCAGCGTGTTGACGATGCCGATCAATGCCACCAGGACCGAAAAGCCGAGCAGCCCGTACATGACATAGAGCAGGGTATTGACCTGGTTACCTTGCGCCGTGGCGTAGGCCGCCGCTGTCTGCACGGTGGCTGTCGGATTGGCAATGAGGAGCCCGCTGATGGCCCGCTCCGTACGGGCGGTGTCACTGGGGTTGGTGTTGACCAGGATGAGGCTGTCGAGCGGTCGCCCGGAGACGGTGGCATCGAACACACCGTTGCCGACCACCCAGTTACCGAGTACCTGGTTGTGCTGATACAAGGCGGCGACCTTCAAGTTGAGGGTCTTCTGGGACAGCTGGAGCCGAACCGAGCTTCCGACATGAAGTCCGTTCGCTGTCGCCGTCCCCTGCGCCACCGCCACCGTTCCGGCCCGGGCCAGCGAGTCGAACGAACCGGCGAACACCCCGGGGTCGAAGGCGCGAGAGGCAGTCGCCGGGGTGATGCCGGAGACGCCGATCAACTTTCCGTTCTGCTCGCCGATCGACGTCCGCAGGGGCGAGACCAGATTGACCCCGGGAACCTGGGCGATCTTTCCTTCCAGATCGGGATTGAGACCGCCGCCCACGCTGGCCGCCGACGAGGCCACGCTCACCACCAAACTGGTCTTGATCTGACCACTGGTCTGCTCTTTCAGGGATGATCGCAAGGTCGAGGCAAAGACGGTTGCCGCGGCAACCAGGGTCACCCCGATCATGAGGGCGGCGGCGGTCGTGGACGTGCGCCGGGGATTCCGGGCGGCGTTCTGGCGGGCCAGGTCCCCCACCGGATCACGGAACCGAGCCATGGGCGCACCGATGACCATCGCCAATGGCCGAGCGATCACCGGTCCCAGGGTCAGCACTCCGGCCAGCAACAAGATCCCCCCGAGGAGCAGCGATTTGGGCGCGGCCGAGCCGATGCTGAGGCCGACGACTGCGGCACCGGCGGCCACCAGGCAGGTGCCGACGATGGCCCGGGCCCGAGATGACCCGACCACGTTGGATGCGACGGCCCGAAGCGCGGCAATCGGCGGTGTCCGCGCTGCCCTACGGGCGGGGATCACGGCGGCCAACAGGGTGATGACGGTGCCGAGCAGTACGCCGGCAATGAGCCCTCCGGCCGGGAGCGCGATGCTCGTGCCCAGGCGAACTCCGAGCGCGGCAAATAGCAAGAGGGCCAGCCATCCGAGCAGCAATCCGAACAGAGTGCCGACCACCGAAGACACCACACCGATGACCAGGGACTCGGTGACCACACTGCGGGTGACCTGGCGCCGCGTAGCCCCGATGGCCCGCAACAAGGCCATTTCCCGGGTCCGCTGGGCCACGGTGATCGAAAACGTGTTGTAGATGATGAACGCCCCGACGATGAGAGCCACGGCGGCGAACACCCTGAGGGCAGTGGAAATGAAGCTGACGACGCCCCCGAGCGCGTTCTGTAGGTCCGTCCGGAACTGTGTCCCCGTCTGGACCTGGATTCCCTGGGGCAGGACCTTGGCTATGGCGCTGACCAGCTGGCTGCTGCTGGTCCCGGGACGAGCAGCGACGAAGATCTGGTTGACCTCGGTGGTGGCGAACACCCGGGCTGCCCCGGTCTGACTGAGCGCCACCGACCGCTGGGCCTCTTGATCGGCAGACTTGTACTCCATGACCCCGACCAGGGTGAAGGTCTGGTCGATCCCCAGCGGCAGGAGCCTGACCTGCTGACCGATACGGAAGTGGCCATCGACGAAGGACCCGTTGTCGACCACGATCTGGTTGTCCCCTTCCGGAGCATGGCCGCTGACCAGGTGGAGGGGATTGAGGCGTGGCTGGGAGACCCATGCGAAGGCCGAGGGCGTGCCCCCCGACAGCACCTTGCCGTCTGACCCCACAACTTGGGCATAGCCGGTGATGAAAGGAGCAACGGCGGCGACCTGGGGCAACGACTCGATCTTCGGGATGACGTCGCGACTGATCCGGGGTCGGATCTTGAATCCCTGGGCCTCGATATAGGAGGAGGACTGGACGGCGGCGTCGACACTGCTGAACGCCTGGGTAACGCTCGAGTTCAATGTTCGGCTGACCGAGGCGGTCAGGACGCTGGTCCCCACAAAGAAACCGATCCCGAGGACGATGGCCAAACCGGTGGCCACGAAGCGGAAGGGGTTGTTCCGGACGCCACGCACGGCGATCGTGAGCATCGAGCCTTTCATTCGCCAAAGCGCTTCATGCGGTCGATGACCCGATCGGCGCTGGGCTCCAGCATCTCGTCGACGATCTTTCCGTCAGCCAGGAAGACCACCCGATCGGCGTAGCTGGCCGCGTTGGGATCGTGGGTGACCATGACGATGGTCTGGTTGAAGCGGTTCACCGCTTCCCGCATGAAATCCAGGATCTCCACCCCGGTCTTGCGGTCGAGGTTCCCAGTCGGTTCGTCGGCGAAGACCAGATCGGGACGACCGACCAGAGCTCGAGCCACAGCTACTCGTTGCTGCTGTCCTCCCGAGAGCTCGTTCGGGCGGTGGTCGCGCCGGTTGGCCATGCCGACTGTGGTGACGATCAGCTCGACCCATTCGGCGTCCGGCTCCCGTCCGGCCAGCCGCAGGGGCAGCAGCATGTTCTCCATCGCCGTCAGGGTCGGCACCAAGTTGAAGGACTGGAAGATGAAGCCGAGCTTGTCCCGGCGCAACAAGGTGAGGTTCTGATCTGACAGGCCGCTCAGCTCGACGTCGCCGATGAACGCCTGCCCGGAGGTCATCGGATCGAGGCCAGCCATGCAGTGCATCAACGTCGACTTCCCCGAACCCGACGGGCCCATGATCGCCGTGAACTGGCCCTGGACGAACTCGATGTCCACGCCGCCGAGGGCATGGACCGCCGTTTCGCCGTTGCCGTAGATCTTGCGAGCTTCGATCGCCCTGGCCGCAATGACTCGCGGTGGAGCAGGGACGCCGACGACCTCGACAACTTGTTCGGACATTGTGCTCTCCCCCATACCTGTCCTCGTCCCCAGGCTGGCACGCGCACTTCCGCCTGACCGGTGGCCCTGACTTCGGGCGATCGTAACAGCGGGAACGGCGCCGGGCAGTCATGGCGCTATCGCCCGAGAGCGGCTCGGTTGTTATCGTGCCGGATATGAGAGGTGTCCCATGCAACTGGCCCTGACCGACGAGCAGCAAGACCTGAAGGACGAGCTGCGCTCGTACTTTGCCGACCTGGTGCACGAAGTCGAGGGCTCCGGCGACCAGGAGACCACGTACACGCGCTACGTCCGCCGGATGGGCGAAGACGGCTGGCTCGGGCTGGGTTGGCCCGTCGAGTACGGCGGCCAGGCCCGCGGGCCCATCGACCAGATGATCTTCGTAGAGGAATCCCACTGGGCCGGTGTCCCGCTGCCCCTCCTCACCCTCAACAGCGTCGGGCCCACCCTCATGGCCCTCGGCACCGAGGAGCAGAAGACCCGCATCCTGCCCGGCATCCTGCGAGGAGAGGTGCACTTCGCCATCGGCTACACCGAGCCCTCGGCCGGCACCGACCTCGCCTCCCTCAAGACGCGGGCGGTCCGGGATGGCGACGAGTACGTGATCAACGGGGAGAAGCTCTACACCAGCGCCATCGCACAGGCCAACTACGTCTGGCTGGCCACCCGAACCGACCCTGACGTTGCCAAGCACAAAGGCCTATCGGTCTTCATCGTCCCCACCGATGTCGAAGGGTTCCACTGGACCCCACTGAGTCTCATCGTCGGTGACATCACCAGCTCCACCTTCTACGAGGACGTGCGGGTGCCGGCCGAGAACCTTGTGGGCGAGGAGAACCAAGGCTGGAAGCTCATCACCAACCAGCTCAACCACGAGCGCGTGGCCCTCTGCCCCGCCTCGGGGCTGCTGCGGAGCCTGGACGAGGTACGGACCTGGGCCCAACAAGAGAAGCTGGCCGACGGGCGCCGGGTCATCGACCAGGAATGGGTACGGCTCCACCTGGCCCGGGTCCACGCCAAAGTCGAAGTGCTCAAGCTACTCAACTGGAAGGTGGCGTGGGCGGCTGACAAGGGACTGAACCCGGCAGACGCCTCGGCCACCAAGGTCTATGGAACCGAGCTCTCCCTCGAGACCTATCGGTTGCTCCTCGAGGTCATCGGACAGGCCGGCTACCTACCCGAGGGCTCGCCCGGTGCTGTCCTCAAGGGCCGACTGGAGCGCAACTCCCGGAGCCAGACCATCTTCACCTTCGGCGGCGGGACGAACGAGGTCCAGCGCGACATCATCGCCATGGTCGGCCTGGGCATGCCCCGAGCACCTCGCTAGACAAGTGGCAGCCGTCGAGCCTCTAGCGGATCTGGGCGAAGAAGCTCCGTAGCTCCCCCACGAAGAGGTCGGGCTGCTCCATGGCGGCGAAGTGGCCGCCCCGGTCGAGTTCGTTCCAGTACTGCAGGCCGGGGTAGACCGCCTCCACCCACCGCCTCTCGGGCAGGATCAACTCCTTGGGAAAGCGGGAGTACCCGACCGGCACCGAGACGGGCTCGGGGGCCGGCCGGCGAAAGCTCTCCCAGTACAGCCGGGCGGAGGACGCCCCGGTGTTGGGCAGCCAGTAGCACATCACATTGTCGAGCAACTCGTCCCTGGTGAACACGTTCTCGGGATGCCCGTCGCAGTCCGACCAGGCCTGGAACTTTTCGAGGATCCAGGCCGCCTGTCCCGATGGGGAGTCGGCCAGGCCGTATCCCAAGGTTTGCGGGCGCGTCGACTGCTGGGACGAGTAGCCCCGCCCCGTTCGGATGAACTGGTCGCGGGCGGACCATGACTGTTGCTCGGCGTCGGTCAGCTCCTCTCCGGGCTCAGGCCGGGCCGTCAGGGCCAGGGTCAGATGGATCCCGGCGCAGTGGGCGGCGTCGGCATTGGGGATCAACCCGGTCACGGCCGCGCCCCAGTCGCCACCCTGGGCGCCGTATCGGTCATAGTCCAGGCGCCGCATCAGCTCGCTCCAGGCCGCGGCAATACGCTCGATGGTCCAGCCCGACACCGACGGCTTGTCGCTGTTCCCATAGCCGGGAAGCGACGGGCTCACCACGTGATATTCATCGCTCGCCTGCCCCCCGTGGGACAGCGGATCGGTCAAAGGGCCGATCACACTGAGGAACTCGACCACCGACCCTGGCCAGCCGTGGGTCAAGAGCAGAGGAAAGGCGTCCG
>JAUTXB010000079.1 GCA_030838245.1 Acidimicrobiaceae bacterium | reverse complement strand
TTGCCGATGCCCTCGGCCGCCCGCATCTCGTTACAGATCCGGTAGGTGACGAAGTAGGTGATGATCGGGAGGGCAAAGACGATGACCCGGAAGGTCCACAGAACCGTGTTCAGCGACACGTTGAAGAAGTTGGCCATCACGTCGGTGGACGAGGCGCAGAACAACATGAAGTAGAACATCAACATGGCCGCGCCGAAGGCGGTCCGCTTCGGCCGGTCGCGCGGCCGGTCGAGCAGGTTGTGCGTGGCCAGGTCCTTGGTGTGCCTGCGTTCGAACGAGGGCCAGGCGTAGAAGAAGTTGAACGTCAGGCCGGCGAACAGCACCGCCGGTAAGAAAACCTCGAGCGGGATGGTGTGGCCCCAGCCGACCCACTCCCAGCTGGGCATGATCCGCAGCGCTCCGTCGAGCCAACCCATGTACCAGTCGGGCTGCACGGCGTAGGAGATCTGGTACGGCTGGTACTGACCGAACTGCCAGATCGGGTTGATCTGGGCAAACCCGCCCAACAGGAACAGCACCGCCGTGACCATGAACAAGAACCCAGTGGTCTTGGCGATGAACGTCGGGAACATGGGCGTGCCGACCACGTTGTGCTCGGTCTTCCCCTTCCCAGCGAACTGGGTGTGCTTCTGTTTGACCAGGAGCCCGAGGTGCACGGCGATCAGGCCACCGATGACCACCGGCAGGATGAGGACGTGGAGGATGAAGAAGCGGGGGATGATGATCCCGTTGCCGGGATAGTTCCCCCCGAAGAGGAAGAACCCGAGGTAGGAGCCGACCAGGGGTACGGACTCGATGATGGAGTAGGCAATCCGGATGCCGGTCCCCGACACCAGGTCGTCGGGCAGCGAGTAGCCCAGGAACCCGTTGACGATGCCCAGCATCAACATGGTGATGCCGACCATCCAGTTGAGCTCGCGAGGCTTGCGGAACGCTCCGGTGAAGAAGATCCGGGCCATGTGGACGGCGATCGAGCCCAAGAAGACATCGGCGGCCCAGTGGTGGGCCTGGCGCATCAAGAGCCCCGACTTCACGTCGAAGGACAGCCCGACCGTCGAGGAGAAGGCCTCGGACACCCGCTGCCCCCGCAAGGGGAGGTAGGACCCGTGGTAGATGACCTCGTGCCCGGAGGGGATGAAGTACAGGCTCAAGAAGACGCCGGTGGCAATGAGCACCACGAACGAGTAGAGGGCGATCTCGCCCAGCATGAACGACCAGTGGTCGGGGAAGATCTTGTCCAAGAAGGTGCGGCCGCCCTTGGCCACACCCAGGCGGTCGTCGAGCCAGCGTACGGATTCGTCGATCATGCCCGCTCCCAGAATCCCGGTCCGACCGGCTGGTTGAAGCCGGCCTGGGCCACCAGATGGCCGTTGTCGTCCACCATGATGGGGAGCTGGGGCAACGGACGGGGAGCGGGACCGAACTCGGGCACCGCCCCGGACAACACATTGAAGATGGACTGATGGCACGGGCACACCAGCTCCACCGTCTGCTCTTGGTACAGCCCGACCGGGCAGCCCAGGTGGGTGCACATCTTCGAGTAGGCGACGTACCCGCGCGCCGTCCAGTCGCTCCGTCCCGGCTTCTGCAGCGACAGCGGGGGATCGTTCGGGCCCAGATCCTCGATGCGCAAGAGAATGGTCTGGTCAGGCGATGACCCGGCGAAGCCCTTGGGGAACACGGTGAGCACCCCACCCACCTCCAAGTCGAAGACGCTGACCGGTCGGCCGTCCACGGTGACCAACGGCGAGTTCTTCCGCCAGTTCGTCACTTGGAGGGCGTTCCCGGGCTTCGGACCCAAGGAGCGGATCAGGGGGAAGGCGGCGACCACACCGAAGGCCAGCGAACCGAAGGCGAACAGGCCACCCAGCAACTTGCGCCGCTGCACCACCATGCCACCCCGCTGGGTGATGGCCGCGGTCATGGCTTTGACTTCTTCCTCGCTGGAGTTGAACGGGTGCCGCTCCTCCACGAAGGGGCCCTGGGCCATGAGGTACTTGCCCCAGGCGGTCAGACCGAAGCCCAGCCCCAAAAGGCCGACACCGAGCGTGATCGCCTCCCACTGCGTCTGGTCGCTGACCCAGTAGGTGATGCCGAAGCCGATGCAGCCGAGGATGCCGATGATCATGGACACGGCGGCCACCGCCTGGGCCCGCCCGGGGTGCCGGGCGTAGGGCTGCAGATGGGGGTCGTCGAGGGCGGCGACGGGCAGCGCGCCGTGGGGCTCGTCGGTGAGGGGCTCGTCGCTCACGTTCGGTCTCCGATCCAGAAACAGACGAGCATCAGGGCGCCGACACCGATCAACAGGCCGACGAACCCTTCGCCCACCGGCCCGATCCCGCCCAGGCCGAAGCCGCCGCGGTTGACCGGATGCTGGATGTAGGAGTGAACGTAGGCCGTGATGTCACGAACGTCAGCGTTGGAGATGTTCCCCGGGCCGAAGTGGGGCATGTTGCCCGGGCCGGAGCGAATCGCCTCGACGATCTGGCGGGCGGTGGCGTAATGCAGGGTCGGAGCGTAGGCGCCGTTGGCCAGGGCGTCACCCGCACCGGTGATGGTGTGGCAGGCCGCACAGTTGAGCGTGAACAGGCTGGCACCGTTGCCGACGTTGGCGTTGTTCAAGTTGACGGCCGGCACCCTGACACCGCCGGGAGCGAGCGACTGGACGAAGGCTGAGATCTCCAGGCTCTGCAGCTTGTTGAACCGCGGGGGCTTCGTGGTGGCTTGGATGCTCGAGTTGGCCAGGGGCATGCGGCCGGTGGACACCCAGAAGTCGACCGTCCCCGCTCCCAGGCTCTGGAGGTTCGGGGCCCGTGCCGTGCCCGACGCGTCGCTCCCGTGGCAGCTGGCACAGTTGGCGGCGAACAGCGCCTGACCAGGGGCAATGAACGACTTGGGCAGCGGCACGTTGTAGATGCCGTTTCCCGAGGGACTCTGGTTCGGCGAGGAGGAGGACCCCGGTGTCTGGGGGAACTGGCCCGACGAGGTCTTCAGGCCCGAACCCGACGACCCCGAGTCTCCGAAGCCAGACGCCGTGGGCGCCGCCCCCGACGACGGCGAGAAGGCGAGAAGGCCGAACAGCCCCACGCTCACCAAGAGGAGGCCTGGGACCAGATATCGACCTCGGAAGAGACTGCGCATTCTGCGTGGCACCTATTTAAGGAGGAACAAGCAACTGAACAGGCCGACCCAGACTATGTCCACGAAGTGCCAGTAGTAGCTGACTCCCTGGAAGACCGCAGTCTCCCCCGGGTCACCCTTTGGCCCCTTCAGCCGGCCGAGGAGGAACAACATGGCTACCAGGCCCAAGAACACGTGGAGCCCGTGAATGCCCGTCATGATGAAGAACAGGGAGCCGTAGGCGTTGGTGCCGGGCCGGGTGGTAAGGGTGATCCACTCGAAGAACTGGTTCCCGACGAACGCGCCGCCCATGATCATGGTGATCACCACCCACAGCTTTGCGCTCTTGCGCAACCCCTTCTCCTGATCGAATACCGCCTTTTGCATCGTGAAGCTCGATGCCAGGAGGATGAAGGTGAACACACCGGCCTGAATGGTGTCGAGCTCGGTGCCCTTGGGCGGCCACACCGAGGCGTGGGCACGGATGGTGAAGAAGGCCGCGAACAGGGCGCTGAAGAACATCACCTCTGAACCGAGCCAGATCATGACGCCGACGGCGAGCATGGGTGGACGGTCCGGGCGATGCCGGGCAGGCGTTGGTTGCTCGACCGCGAGAGCCTCAGTCACGGCGTATTTCTTAGTCGATGAGGTGCACCTGGGGCCAACACTGAGCCTGGGGAGCTGTCAGTCGCCAGGCAGGCTCGGATCGGTGACCGTTGCGTGACGATCGCGTGTCAGTCGAGGTCGGCCAGCGGGGCAGGCAAGGGGGCGGCGTGCACCAGGGTCAGCCGCTGCGTGGGCCGGGTCAGGGCGACGTACAGCGTGCGCAGTCCCCTGGCCGTGGTGCCGGCGATCAGGCTCGGCTCGGCCACCACCACGGCATCGAATTCCAGGCCGTTGGCCGCGCCGGCGGCGAGTAGGACCAAGGGGTCGGCCAGCCCACCCCGGCGCATGTCCCGGGGATCGACCACCGGGGAACCGGACTCGGCCAGGGCGGCAGCAATAGGGGTCAAGAGCTCCTCGGGGGCGAGCACGGCGACCCGTCCCGACCCGACGGCGGCCACCTCCTCGGCGGCCGCCTCGGCCACCCTCCGGGCCACCAGGGTGTGGTCGGACGAGGGCTCGGCCCGGACCACCCGCGGGGGGACGCCCGTCTTGCGTACGGGTGTGGGCGCCTTGAGCTCGGGTGCGGCAACAGCCAGGACGCGGGCCGCCACTTCGATCACCTCGGCCGGCGTGCGGTAGCTCACCGTCAGCTCGACCTGCTTGGGCGGACGTCGTTTGGGCAGATGGTCGGTGATGTCGCTCCAGCGACGGGGAGCCCAGGGTGCGGTGGCCTGAGCGATGTCGCCGACCACGGTCATGGAGCCCGACAGCGAGCGGCGGGTGAGCATCCGGAGCTGCATGGGCGAGAGGTCCTGCACTTCGTCGACCACGATGTGCCCGTAGTTGCGGATGGCGTCGTCGGCATTCCCGTTCCGCGGTCCCAA
>JAUTXB010000117.1 GCA_030838245.1 Acidimicrobiaceae bacterium | reverse complement strand
CGGGGACATGTTGCTGAAACATAGGCTTCGTAGAGTCGGCGTCATGTCTACGGCTCGATCTCTCGGAATCGAGGAAGAGCTGCAGGTAATCGATGCCGATACGTTTCGACTGGCCTTTCGGGCCCCGCAGCTCCTGAACCGGCTGCCTGACAAGGGCTTTTCCGCAGAACTGCAACGCAGCACCGTCGAGACCAACACCGCAGTCTGCAGCTCGCTCGATGGGCTCAGCCGGGAGGTGCAAGGGCTGCGGAGTGATGTGATCACGGCGGCCAACCACCAGGGCCTGGCCGTGGCTGCGGCGGGAACCGCGCCACTGTCGAGCGCGGCCGATCTGGAGCTGACCGCGCTGGGCCGCTACAGCCGGATGCAACAGGACTACCGCCTGCTGGTCGACCAGCACCTCGTCTGCGGCCTCCAGGTCCACGTCGAAGTGAAGGACGCCGACCTGGCCGTCCGCCTCATCCCGTGGGTCGAGAGCGCGCTGCCCACGCTCCTCGCCCTCTCCACCAGCTCCCCCTTCTTCGAGGGACAGGACACCGGTTACGCCAGTGTGCGCACGGTGATCTGGCAGCGCTGGCCGACTGCCGGGCGAACGCCCCGGCTCAAGACGTACGCCGAATACCAGGGTCTGATCCAGAGCCTCATCGACTCGAGCGTGATCTCCGACGACAAGATGGCCTACTTCGACGTCCGACCGTCGCCCAATTTCCCGACGCTCGAGCTGCGGGTGTGCGATTCCTGTCCGCTGGTCGACGACACCATCTTGATTGCCGGGTTGTTCCGCGCCGCGGTGGAACGCGCCATCGACGCAGAGTCGACCGGCGGCAAACGGCCGAACCGTTCCGGGCCGCTCTACCGCGCCGCCATGTGGCGGGCGGCCCGCAGTGGCCTGTCCGACACATTGATCGACGGCCGACCGGAGTCCGCCGCGTTGCCGGCCTCCGAGGTGGTCGGCCATCTGGTGGATGACCTCCGACCGCAGCTCGAGGAGTCGGGCGACTGGGAGGTGATCTCGGAGCTGACGGCTGCGGCCATGGCTCGGGGGTCGTCGAGCGAGCGGCAGCGGGCCCGCTATGCCGAGCGCGGCAGGGTAGACGACGTCGTTCGCCACTTGCTCCGGGAAACCGAGGGTCGGACGGACGGGCCCCGCTCGAGGACCCGGTGGTCGGCGAGCTACCGGGTCCCAGTGGCTGACGAGGCGGTGCACCCGACCGGGATCCCGTATTCGACCTATGAGCCCATTTTCAAATTGCTGGAGCAATTCGACCCGGCGGAGACGTCGATTCGGGCCGCCCGCGCTCGGGACAAGGGTCTGACGTTCGGGGTCGGCGGGGAACAGCGCCCCTTCCCCGTCGATTTGGTCCCTCGGGCGATACCGGCCCACGAATGGGCTGTGCTCGCCGTGGGGCTGACCCAGCGGGCTCGGGCCATCGAGGCATACCTGCGGGACGCCTACGGTCGGGCGGAGATCGTCCGCGACGGTGCGATGGCTCCAGAGGTCATCACCGGCTGCAGCGCATGGCGACCCGAGGGGCGCCTGTTGCCCGATGACGTGGTGCGGGCACCGGTGATCGGCTTCGACCTCGTTCGCGACGCCATCGGTGGTTGGCGCGTGCTCGAGGACAACGCACGGGTTCCCTCCGGTGTGGGCTACGCCCTGGCCATTCGGCGCCTGATGCACGAGGTGATGCCCGAGCTCTTCGCCTCTGCGCCCATGCGGAACGCCGAGGACGCGCTGGCATTGATCGGTCGGACCCTGCGGGGCTGTTCGCCCGTCTCCGACGCCACCGTGGCCCTGCTCTCCGAGGGGGCCGACAACTCCGGCTGGTTCGAACACCGCCTGATCGCCGAGGAGGTGGGGCTGCTCCTTGCCCAACCGAGCGAGGTGGAGGTCAAAGGGGACAGGGTGGTGATCGGAGGGCGCCGGGTCGACGTGGTCTATCTCCGCTTGGGCTGCGAGCTCATCGATCTGGTCGACGTCGGCGGCCGGCCCGTCGGTGCCCAGCTGCTCGACGCCGCCCAGCAGGGAAACGTGGTCGTGGTGAATGCGCCGGGCAACGGCATCGCCGACGACAAGGCGATGTACTGCTACGTACCCGATCTGATCGCTTACTACCTCGGGGAACGACCCCTGCTGGCTCCCGTCCCCACCTATCGATGCGCTGACCCCTCCGAGCGGGCCGTCGTCCTCGATCGCCTCGACGCTCTCGTGACCAAGCCGGTGGGCGGCTACGGCGGGAGCGGGGTCCTCATCGGGCCGGAGGCGAGTCGATCGGAGCTGAGCCGAAGATCGAAGGAGATCATGGCTGACCCGGGTGCCTGGGTAGCCCAGGAGGTGGTCGCCCTGTCGACGCTTCCAACCCTGGTCGACGGGCGACTGGAACCTCGACACGTCGATCTGCGGGCGTTCGTCTACCTCACGGTTACCGGGGCCGGTGAGGCCGAGCTGGCCGGGCTGGCGCTGACCCGGGTGGCCCCGGCGGGCAGCATGGTGGTCAATTCGTCCCGGGGGGGCGGCGCCAAAGATACCTGGGTCCTGCTGGACGACGACCTTGGGGGAGGGGGCGAGCATGTGCGGTCTCGCCGGTGAGGTCCGCTTTGACGGGCGACCGGCCGATGTAGCTGCGGTGGAGCGGAGCTGTGCCGTCATGATCGGTCGAGGTCCCGACGGATTCGGAATCTGGGCCCAGGGACGGGCAGCCCTCGGTCACCGCCGGCTGTCGATCATCGACCTCTCGGCCAGGGGGTCACAACCCATGGTCGACCCGGACATCGGTGTGACGGTGGTCTTCAATGGCTGCATCTACAACTACCGGCAGCTCCGGTCAGAACTGACGGCCCGGGGGCACTCGTTCTTCTCCCACTCGGACACCGAGGTGGTGGCCAAGTCGTACGCCCAATGGGGGACCGACTGCGTGTCGCACTTCCTCGGCATGTTCGCCTTTGCCATCGTCGAGCACGAGAGCGGTCGGCTGGTGCTGGGGCGGGACCGGCTGGGCATCAAGCCGTTGTACGTGACCCGCTCGGACGACCGAGTCCGGTTCGCCTCCTCGCTGCCGGCCTTGCTCGCAGCCGGTGGCGTCGACACCTCGATCGACCGGTCCGCTCTGGGCTATTACATGACCTTTCATTCCGTGGTTCCGGCTCCCCACACCATTCTCAACGGCATCCGTAAGCTTCCCCCGGCCACGGTCCGCGTGATCGAGCCCGATGGGCGAACACGGGACCAGTTGTACTGGGACCCGACATTCGCTCGGGACGGAGCGAGACGCGATCTGTCCGCCGAGGACTGGCAGGACGCCTTGATCTATGCGCTGCGGATGGCCGTCGAGCGCCGACAGGTGGCCGATGTCCCGGTCGGGGTGCTCCTGTCCGGCGGCATCGACTCGAGCCTTGTCGTGGCCCTCCTGGCCGAGGCCGGTCAGAAGGACCTCTCGACCTTCAGCGTCGGCTTCGATGATGCCGGCGGCGAGTCGGGCAACGAGTTCGAGTACTCAGACCTGGTGGCTGCCCATTTCGGGACCGACCACCATCGCATCAAGATCGAGAGCTCGCGTCTCCTCCCGGCCATTGACGGCGCCATCGGGGCCATGAGCGAACCGATGGTCAGCCATGATTGTGTGGCCTTTTACCTACTCAGCCAGGAGGTGTCCCGCCACGTGAAGGTCGTCCAGTCGGGCCAGGGTGCCGATGAGGTGCTGGGGGGCTATGACTGGTACCCGCCCCTCCAGGGCGTGGAGCGGGACCGGGCCGTCGAGGCCTATGCATCGGTGTTCTTCGACCGCCGGTTCTCGGAATTGAACCAGTTGCTGTCGGATGAATGGCGTCTGGCCGAAGACGCCCCCACCGACTTCATCCGGGCCCACTTCGGTCGCCCCGGCGCCGAGACGACCGTGGATGCTGCGCTCCGGAACGACACGACGATCATGTTGGTCGACGATCCGGTGAAGCGGGTCGACAACATGACGATGGCCTGGGGGTTGGAGGCGAGGGTTCCCTTTCTCGACCACGAGCTGGTCGAGTTGGCCGGGCGGATCTCACCGGATCTGAAGTTGGCCGGCGGCGGCAAGGGCGTGCTCAAAGCGGCCAGCCGGGGCATCGTCCCCGACGCGGTGATCGACCGGACCAAGGGATATTTTCCTGTTCCGGCCATCCGTCAGCTCGAGGGCCCCTATCTCGAGCGGGTGCGGGCCGCCCTGACCGATCCCGCCGCCGTGGCCCGCGGGCTGTTCCGACCGGAGGCAGTCGACCGCATGCTGGCTGCGCCGAACGAGACTCGGACCACCCTCGGCTCCAACGCCCTCTGGCAGCTGGGCGTGATCGAGATGTGGTTGCAAGCCATGGGCATCACTAGCGCGTGACCGGCACCGAACGCACGGCGTTGCCACCGCCCCCGCTGGACGACCTGGCCGACGAGCTAGCCGGTGCCTGGGGATGTTGGGCCCCGACCCTGACTCACGACGGTCACCGGATGGCCTACCTCAGCGATCGACGAGGTATACCCGAGCTCTGGGTCGGGTCGGTCGAGGGAGAGGAGCCGGCGACGGTGGTGAAGTTGTCGGACGACCCCGTGCTCGCCGTGCGTTGGTCGCCGGACGGGCACTGGCTGGCGTGCTCGGTCGCCACCGGTGGCGGTGTCCGCTCCGAGGTATGGGTCGTGCGCCCCAACGGCTCGAACGGCCGTCGTCTGGCCGGGGATCCCGAGCACGCCGCGCTCGGACCCTGGTCCCGCCGGGGACACCAGGTGGTGATCACCATCCGCGACGACACCAGGCAGGAGAACCGATGCGTGCTCTTCGACCCCGAGACCGGTTCCGAGGAACAGATCGCGGCGGGCGAGCTGGTCGAGGTGCTGGATCTCTCGGCCGACGGGAGGTTCGCGCTCTTGCGTGACGGCACCCGCGGCGCCCACTTCTGCATGCTGCTCGACCGTCGGACCGACACCGTCCGCGACGTCCTTCCTCACCCCGGTACCGGGTCGACGGAGTACGGGCTGCTCCGACCACCCCCCAGCGACGAGGACGCCACCCTGGTTGCCTATCTGGTGACCGATGCCGGGCAGCCTCGGCCGGCCCTGGTGGCCGTGCCCCTGGGTGACGACGGTGGGCGGGCTCAGGCCGGGTCCATCGCCCAGCGCGACGACGGCGAGCTCGAGTTCGCCGACGCCGATGACCGCGGCGACCGGGTGTTGCTGGTCTGGAACGTCGAGGGCCGCAGTGAGCTGGAGCTGCTCGACACCATCTCGGGGGAGCGGCAACGGTTCGACGGCCTGCCCGGGTCGGTGGTCAGCAGTGCCGTCATGGCCCGCGACGGGGTCCGGGCCGTCCTGGCCGTCGAAGGGCCCTCGTTCCCCCCGAGCTTGTGGCTGCTCGACCTCGGGAGCGGGGCGTGGCGACCCCTGGCCATCTCGGTGTCCGGGGACCACCAATGCATCGTGCCCACCCTCGAGCGGTTCGAGTCCCACGACGGTCTGACCATCACCGGGTGGCTGTACCGGCCGGCCGATGCTCCCGCCGGGGGACCGGCGGTCGTGAGCATCCACGGTGGGCCCGAGAGCCAGGAGCGCCCGGTCTTCCATCCGCAACACCAGTTGCTGGCCGCCGCCGGCATCGTGGTGTTCGCGCCCAATATTCGCGGCTCTTCGGGATTCGGCCGAGCGTTCGTCCATGCCGACGACCGTTTCGGGCGCCTGGATGCCATCGCCGATGTCGCCGCCTCCGCCGAGTGGCTGGTCGCCGAAGGACTGGCGGATCCCGAGCACATCGCGGTGAGCGGTCGCTCCTACGGCGGCTATGTGACCCTCATGGCCCTGATCCTCTATCCGGGTCTGTTCGCCGGCGGAGTCGACACCTGTGGCATGTCCGACCTCACCACCTTCTTTCGGGATACCGAGCCCTGGATAGCCACGGCGGCTGTCACCAAGTACGGCGATCCCGTTCAGGATGCGACGCTGCTGGCCAACCTCTCGCCGCTGCATCACGTCGATCGCATCCGGGTCCCGGTGTTGGTCGTGCACGGCGAGCTCGACACGAACGTTCCGGTCAACGAGTCCCACCAGGTCGTCGCCGCGCTCGAGCAGCTGTCCCGCGAGGTCGAGTACCTGGAATTGCCCGGAGA
>JAUTXB010000092.1 GCA_030838245.1 Acidimicrobiaceae bacterium | reverse complement strand
ACTTCGAACATGTCCTCGGCGCGCGTCAGCTCCAGCCGGATGACCTGATGGGCGCTGTCAGCCATGACTGGCTGTCTAGCCGATGGAGCGCTTCGGGCCGCGTATGTGGGCTCGTGGCGGCCGATGGCCACCCACGACCGGGTCACCGAGCAGGCCCGTCGACCCGTTTCCAGTACCCTTCAGGCGAGTCTCGGGCCCCGCCATGGGACTTTGCTCTGCGGTGGCTCGTTCGGGGACGTTACCGGCCACCCAGAGGGGGATTCGAGGTTCACGATCGAGAGGGAACCGAATGCGTGAGATCCATGCCGACCTGGCCCCGTACTGGCTCGGCGGGCTCATCGAGGCAACCAGCGTGGACGGAGGGCCCACCGACGAGCAGCTTCGCATCGTGCAAGGCCTTCTCCATGGCTACTTCGGGATCGAGTCGGCCACCGAACTGGTCCCACTGCCAGCGGAAGAGCTCAAGAACATCGTCGTCGACACCAGCTCTCGCTACCGGTTGGTGCAAACCATGATCATCCTCCAGTTCGCCCGCCACCCGGCCAGTGAGGTGCTGGCCGACTCGGTCGAACGGTATGCCGCCACTCTGGGAGTGGACGAGCCCATGCTGGTCGTGGCCCGCGACGCCGCCCTGCACTCCCGCGAACTACTGATGGCCGACTGGGCCCGCTTCGCCCGCAACAGTTCGATCGAGCTACAGCCGCGCAATCAGTCGGACGACGAGTTCGCGGCCCAATTCGAAGAGCTGCGCAACTGCCGGGACGGAAGCTTGGGCCGGGCGTTCATCGCCTTCTACGAGTCCAACGGGTTCGCCATGCCCTCTAGGGCAACGGGTCTGGGCGCCAGCCTGGTGAACCATGACTTCACCCACGTCATCACCGGGTACAAGCCGAACGATGCCGTGGAAGAGGTGGCCCTCTCGGCCATGTTGGTGAGCTCGGCCAACGGCGAGGAGCACTTCAGCGCGCTGGCCGCGTCGATGGCTCTCTACGAAGTGGGCCTCTTCGACATCCTGGGCATCAGCCCGACCAAGGGAGTCCTGGACCGCCACGGCGCACCCGAGGTGTTTGCCGACGCCATGCGACGGGGTGCTGCGTGCTCAGCGGACATCGCCACCATCGACCACCTGGCTCTGGCCGACCAACCGATCCGAGATGTTCGCGCCGACCTTTCCATACCGCCCCGGGCGGCGTGATATCGGAGTTGCGCCCGGATTTTGTAAGGCGGAATGGGGGCAGTGGTTGGCTCAGTGATCGCTGGGTATAGCAATGCCACAGCGCACGGGGCTCCGCTGCCGATCCAAGCCAGCAGGAGGTCTGACGGCTATGAAAGCGCTCACCTACCAGGCCGCGTACTCCGTGGCTATCGAGGACGTTCCCGAACCGGGGATCGAAGTCCCCACTGACGCAATCATCCAGCTGACAACCTCCAATATCTGTGGCTCGGACCTGCACATGTACGAAGGCCGGACCAACGTCGAGCCGGGCAAGATATTGGGACACGAGAACATGGGAATCGTCACCGAGGTCGGCTCCGGAGTCCGGTTCACCAAGGTCGGCGACCGTGTGTCGGTCCCGTTCAATATCGCCTGCGGCACATGCCGGAACTGTCAACACGGATGGACATCCTTCTGCCTGAGGACGAACCCGACCGAGGGCATGGACGGCGCGGCCTATGGCTACGCCAACATGGGGCCCTACGACGGTGGCCAAGCCGAGTACCTCCGGGTCCCATTCGCCGACTTCAACCTCTTGGCCCTGCCACCGGGACCGGATTTCGAGAACGACTTCACCATGCTCTCGGACATCTTCCCTACCGCGTACCACGGGTGCGAGCTGGGTGAGGTAGGGCCCGGTCACACCGTGGCCGTGTTCGGCGGCGGCCCGGTCGGGCTCTTGGCCGCTCACAGCGCCATGTTGCGCGGCGCGGGCCGGGTATTCGTGGTTGATCAGCACGCCGACCGCCTGCGGATGGCCGAGAACTTCGGCGCCGAGCCCATCGACTTCTCCGAGGGCGACCCCGTGGCGCAGATTCTCGACGCCAATCGAGGCATGGTCGATCGTGGCGTCGAAGCTGTTGGCTATCAGGCCCACGACTCGACCGGCACCGAGCACCCTGAGCTGGTGCTCGACAATCTGGTCAAGGTGGTCCGCTCCACCGGAGCCATCGGCGTCGTCGGCGTCTACGTCCCCGAGGACCCGGGCGCGGTGAACGAGGAGGCCAAAGAGGGCCGGGTGGCCTTCAATTACGGGACGTTCTTCTCCAAGGGCCAACGAATGGGAACCGGCCAGGCTCCGGTCAAGCGCTACAACCGAGAGCTACGAGAGCTCATCATCGCCGGGCGGGCCCAGCCCTCGAAGCTGGTGTCCCATGAGCTCGGACTCGACCAGGCGGTCGACGCCTACGAGCAGTTCGACAAGCGAGACGAGGGTTGGATCAAGGTGCTCCTCCACCCAGCGGCCTAGTCAATGGGCAGACGCGCTCACCTGGGCACGTAGTCGAAGGTGTCGGGGTCGGGTCCGGTGCGTTCGTCTCGGTTGAGGCCAGAGATCCGCTCCATGTCGGCGCCGGACAGCTCGAAGTCGAAGATCTCGAAGTTCTCCTGTATGCGCTTGGGCGTCACCGACTTGGGGAACACGATGCTGTGCCGCTGGATGTGCCAACGCAGCACCACCTGTGCCGGTGACTTGCCGTAGGTCTGGGCCACATCCACGACAACCGGGTCATTCAGTACGGCACCTTGGACAAGCGGCGCCCACGCCTCGGTGACGATTCCGTGTTCGGCGTCGAAGGCCAGCAATTCCTCCTGGGCAAAATAGGGATGGGCCTCGATCTGATTGACCGCCGGCACGACCTCGGTTTCTTCGAAGAGCCGGCTCAGGTGGTGGGCCTGGAAGTTGGAGACACCGATGGAACGGGCCCGACCCTCGGCGTAGACCCGTTCCAGTGCCTTCCACGTCTCGACGAAGTCGCCGATCGAGGGGAGGGGCCAGTGGATCAGGAACAGGTCGATCTGATCAGTGGCCAGGTCGGTGAGCGTCTGGTCGAATGCCCGGAGGGCAACATCGAAGCTGTGGTTGTTGTTATTGAGCTTGCTGGTCACGAAGACCTCGGCCGGGTCGATGCCCGACCGGGCAATGGCCTGGCCGACCTCTTTCTCATTTCCGTACATCTCGGCGGTATCGATGTGCCGGTAGCCGACCTGCAGCGCGGTGGTCACTGCTTCTGCGGTTTCCTTCGGTTTCACCTGGAAGACGCCGAAACCCAGTTGGGGGATCTCGACCCCGTTGTTGAGCTTCACGGTGGGCACGGGTGTTGCCATCAGGTCTCTCCGATCGTCGACGGCAGGGGTACTGCGCCTACGCCACAAGGCGGCTCCACGCTATCGCCGGAGCCGCCATCGGGCTCGATCTCACCACGCAATGCGCACCCCGGAACACCGTCAGTGCCGACACCTCTCTCCAGGACTAGGCTCAGATCATGCAATACATCATCTCGGTTCTGGTCAGTCTGGTCTTTGCCTTCGCCTGTGCCGCCATTGCCGGTGGCAAGGGCAGGAGCCGGGCCCTGTTCGGGATCCTCGGGTTCTTCTTCAGTATCATCACCTTGATCGTGGTGCTCATCGTCCCCCGCAAGATGCGCGCCAGCGTGTAGCTCGGCGGAGCGGGCCAACCCGGGCCCAACTCGGCCCCGCCCCGATCACAGCGACTGGCGATGGACCAGGCGAGCGAACGTGCCATCCGTGACCGCCATCAGTTGGTCGTAGGTTCCTTGCTGCACCAGGTGGCCGTCATCGAGCACCAGGATGCGGTCGGCGTTGCGGATGGTGGACAGCCGGTGGGCAATGATCACCCGGGTGGCGTGCATCTCCTCGATGTTGCGCATCACCACCGCCTGGCTGCGGTTGTCCAGGGCGCTGGTGGCCTCATCGAGGAAGACGTGGCTTGGCCGCCACCGCTCGGGCCAGCAACAGCAATTGCCGTTGGCCCCCGGAGAACGCCCCGCCCTACTCGTTCACCACCGTATGCATGCCCATCGGCAACGAGCGCACGTAGTCGTCGATGCCGGCGAAGCGGGTGGCCACCCAGGCGTCGTCCAT
>JAUTXB010000037.1 GCA_030838245.1 Acidimicrobiaceae bacterium | reverse complement strand
CACCCGGCGGGGCGTCTCCTCCAGGCCGTCGCGGTCCGGGTCCTCGCCGATGGCGGACAGCACCTCGGTGATGGCCTTCTCGACTCGATCGGTGTCGACGCTCATGGCCGGTGCTCAGCGCTCCTCGTTCGTTTCGGCATAGGCATGGATGGCCGGCAGGTTGCGCAGGCGCTCGTCCACATCGAGCCCGTAACCCACCACGAAGTCCGAAGGGATGTGGAACCCGACATAGCGGAGGTCGACTGCCGTTCGCTGCTGACCGTCCTTGACCAGGAGCGCACAGACCTCGAGGGAGGCGGGGAGACGGGCCATGAGGTAGCGCTGGAGATAACTGAGGGTCAGGCCACTGTCCACGATGTCCTCTACCACCAGCACGTTGCGGTCGACCAGGTCGACATCGAGGTCCTTCACGATGCGGACCACGCCCGAGGTCTTGGTGGCGCTCCCATAAGAGGACACGGCCATGAAGTCCACGTCCACTGGGAGGTCGATGGCCCGGGACAGGTCGCTCATGAACATGAACGCGCCCTTCAGCACCCCGACCAGGAGTGGTGGCGGGCGATCGGCATAGTCAGCAGTGATTTCGGCCCCGAGCTCGGCGATCCGGGACCGCAGCTGCTCCTCGGACACCACGACTTCGCCCACACCGGGGGCAGCACCTGGGGTCGACCACGTCTTTCGGGGATCACCCTTTTCGACTGCGGTCACGGGGTGACTGTACCGGAACCGCGCGGGAGGACATGCTGAGCCGTCCACCCGATCGGTTGACCCGCTGACCGCCGGGCAGCTCGGTGGCCTTGGCCTGGCCTCGGGCCACGTCGAGTACCCGCTCGACGGCGGCCAGTGAGGGGGGGTGCTCGGCGTCTCCCCGGAGCCACTGCCGCACGGCTCGCCGCCCGACCGGCTCGGGGGCGTCGGCCAGCGCCCGGCCGTCGGTGGGGTCCACCAGCTCAGCCAGCGCGGCAAGCACGTCGGCATCCCCGGCCAAGAGGTCGGCCTGGCGGGCCAGAACCGGGACCAGGTCGCGCCCGGCCAGCGCCGAACACAAAGGCAGGAGCTCATGGCGGATGCGGTTGCGAAGGAAACGGGGATCCTCGTTCGAGGGGTCGACAACCGGCTCCAGCCCCAGCCGGGCACAGAGGGCGACCGTCTCGGAACGGCGCAGGGCCAGGATCGGGTGACGGGTGCCGGCGCGCATACCGGCCATCCCGTCGACACCAGCACCCCGCAACAGGTTGGCCAACACCGTCTCCGCCTGGTCGTCGGCGGTGTGGCCGGTGGCCGCGTCGGGACCGAGCGCACGGTGACGGGCCGTTCGGGCCCGAGCTTCGAGATTTGGACCATCGACCAGCTCGAGCCTCACCGACTCGAAGGCGGCACCAAAGCGGTCGGCGGCACGGGCCACCACGTCGGCCTCGGCACCCGACTCGGGGCGCAGCCCGTGGTCGACGTGTACGGCGCTGACCCGACAGCCCGCCTCGGTGGCGAGGGCCAGGAGGGCGAGCGAATCGGCCCCGCCCGAGACACCACAGGTGAGGGCGCTACCCGACGGCGGGAAGGTGCAGCGCTCGAGGATCGACTGACCGGCGGGTTCAGCCGGAGAGGGCAGGAGTCGTACCGACACGGGTGATCCACTCGGCCGGGTTCCTGATCTCGGTGAGGGAGGGCAGCCACTCCGGTCCTCGCCAGGCCCGGTCCAACAGCTCGGGGCCGCCGGAGCTCTCGACCGCGGCGATGAACTTCTCCCCCTCCTCGTACTGGCGGAGCTTGGCCTCCATCCCCACCAACTGCTGCAGCAATCGGGCCGGCCCGCGGGTCTGCTGGCGGCGTTGGCGCAGCACCTCGCTGAAACGAGCGGCGCTGGGAATGGCGGCGGCTCCGGCCCGGTCCATGGTCACGTCGCCGTGCCCCTCGAGCAGGCTCATCAGCGCCTGAATGCGGTGGAGCCCCTCGAGCTGTTCAGGCGTGGCCACCAGCCCGAGCGCCCCTGAATCCCGAAGTGGGTTCCGGCCGGCGCGGATTTCTTCGGTCATGCGCCGGAGCGCTTCGGCAAACCGGGAGGGGTCGGCGTCGAGGGAGCCCAGCCCCTGGTTGACCAGGGACAAGAAGTGGTCGCGCATCCAGGGGATGGCGGTGAACTGACAGCGGTGGGTCACCTCGTGGAGGGCCAGCCACAAGCGGAACTCCTTGGGCTCGAACCCGTGGCGCTGCTCCAGGGCCACGATGTTGGGCCCCACGAAGTAGACGATGTCTTGGTCCTCGACGAACTCCTCGGTGAGCAACAGGTCGTACTGACCGAGCACACGGGTGGAGAGCCAGCCGAGCACCAACCCCATCTGGGTCCCGGTAACGACGCGCCCGGCACCGGCCATCGGCCCAGCCAAGCGAGCGGTCAGGGAATTGGCGGAGGCCAGCTTGGCGCTGGGATCGAGGCGGTCCAGGTGCGGGCCGACCAGTCGCTGAAACGAGGCGATGTTGACGTGGACCCAGCCGGCCCGGTCGGTCACCCGGGAGCGGGCCAGCCCCGTCGGCGAGCGCAGCCCGGTCGAGGCGGCGACCAACTCTTCGGCCTGGGCGGTGAGATCGGCGAACTCACGTTGGAGCTCATCGGGCTCGTAGCCGTCGGGGATGGGCTTCCGGTTGCCGGCCCAGGCGGCTACCCGCTCGGCCAGGTCCCACGAGACCGTCGTACCCGGGGCGTCGTCCGCAGGGTCGCCAGCGTTTGCCGCGGAACTGCTCAGATCGGACATGGGGCCAGTCTAGGGACGGTCCGACAAAAAAGGTGGCCTCCCCGTGGGGAAGCCGGTTCATCGGGAAAGCTCAGTTGGCCTGGCGACGTTGCTCGTCGTAGATGGCCGCCGCCACTCGGTCCATCAGGCTGTCGGGCACGTGGTCCTTGCACCGGTTGGCGATCAACTTGCGGAGCTCGGTCTCGAAACCGAACGCCTGTACGCAGGGCCCGCAAAGGTCCAGGTGGCGCTGGATCTCGACCCGACGCTCGTCGGTCAGCTCCCCGTCGAGATAGAAGTACAGCCGCTCGATGGTCTCATCGCAGTCGAGGAAGCCGCTGACTGAGGGTCGGGGAAGCTCCGTACCGGGCCCACCTACCGGTTTTGCCGGCTCACTGTTCGGTCCGTGTTGCTCCACTGCGAACGGTCTCCCTACCTGCCATCGTCGGTGACACCGACGAGTCCTCGTGCGGCACCAAATTCAAACAACGCCTTCTGGAGCGCCTTTCTTCCCCGGTGGATGCGGCTCATCACCGTCCCGATGGGTACCTCGGTGATGTCGGCGATCTCCTTGTAGGAGAAGCCCTCGACGTCGGCCAGCAGGACGGCGATCCGGAAGGACTCGGGAAGGGCCTCGATCGCCTCTTTGACCTCGGTGTCGGTGAACCGGTCCACGACTTCGTCCTCGGCGCTCCGCCCCAGGCCAGTGGGCTGATCTCCGGACAACCGCCGGTACATATAGAGGTCCTCGACGTCCTCGACGTCGGAGATCTCTGGGCGTCGCTTGGCCGCTCGGTACGAGTTGATGAACGTGTTGGTCAGGATCTTGTACAGCCAGGCCCGGAGGTTAGTGCCCGCCTCGAAGCTCCCAAAGGCTCGATAGGCCTTGAGGTAGGTCTCTTGGACCAGGTCCTCGGCGTCGGAGGGGTTCCGGGTCAACCGCAGCGCGGCGGTATACAGCGCCGACATGTGCACCATGGCGAGATCGGAGAATTCGTTCTGATCGGCCATGGTTGCACCCTACACAGTCCCAGTGACACAGCCGTCGTCGCCACCCGTCGCTGGGCCTGAGAACCGGCATCGGCTGCGTAGCGACCCCAACGGTCACGCGCGGAGTGCTCGCTCTCGGGTCGCCAGGTCGCCGCGGTCGGAGGTGAACGACACCACTGTGCCCGGTGCGAACCCCCATGCGCCCAGTGCGTCGTGGATTCGGTCGATGACCCGGTCCACCCGTTCGTACAACCGGTAATACCACCAGTTTGCCGAACCCGGTATTAGAGCCTTCGGTAGCCAAGTGGGGAATGTTGCGACTTCAATCCCGAGGTCCTCAAGTCGTGCCGAGATGCCGTCCTGCTCGCGCTGAGCAACCTGTCGGTCAGGCCGGGAGAGTTGTTGGAGCCTGGGAGGAGAATCGAACTCCTGACCTACGCATTACGAGTGCGTTGCTCTACCGACTGAGCTACCCAGGCAAGACGCGACAGGCTATCCGACGGTCATGAGGTCTCCATGCCTGAGAGGGTGACCATCAGCGATTCCAAGAGGAGCCCCTCATTCGGGTTTCGGACCAATGCGGCCGCCGTCCGGTCGAGGGCGTCCGCCGCCAGGGCGGCACGGCGCACGTCGGGGATGGCGCCGCCGTCGGTGCCCGCCACCAACCGGTCCCGGTAGGCGCCGGCCAGGGTGGCCAGGCCCATGCGCAACTCGTCCGTCCTGAAGCGACGGGCTTCTCGCCGATGGCGGTCATCGATGTCCTTGCGGCCCGGGACGCCGCGACCACCGACCGATTCGGCCCGTTCGGCCAGCGTGGCTAGCTCCGCCGCTTGTTGGTCCTGGAGCGGTCCCAGCGAATCCTCGGCCGAGGCTAGGAGCTCGGAGGCCACGATGGCTGCGGTCGCCCCGGTGCCGTCGAGCCGGGCCGGGACGGTGCGCCACTGCTCCTGGCGGTGGGCGAATCCAGGGTCGGTAGCCAACAGGCGCGCCCGATCGAGCCGGCCGCCCGACACCGCGGCCACCGAGCGGGCGACTTGGTCGGCCACCCCGTGGGTCACCAGCCACTGGGCCACCTCCGCGGCCGGGACTGGGTCGAACTCCACCTTCACGCACCGGCTGGCGATCGTGGCCAGGCTGGCGGGGAGGTCGTCGGCCAGCAACACGAACACAGTGGTCGGTGGGGGCTCCTCCAGCGTCTTCAAGAGCGCAGGCGCCGCCTTGTCGGCCAGGTGGACATCGGTGACCAGCAGCACTTGGCGCTTCGCCTCGAGCGGTCGCCGCTGGGCGCGGGTCACGATGGTCCGGGCCTCGTCGACGTCCAGTGCGGCACCGGTGCGCTCGATGAGCACCAGATCGGGATGGGTGCCGGCCAGCGCCCGGCGGCAGTCGTTGCAAACGCCGCATCCTCCCCTCGGGCAGAGAAGCGAAGCGGCAAAGGCCCGGGCCGCGGCCCGCTTGCCCGAGCCCGGCGGGCCGTGGAACAGATAGGCATGCACCGGTCGCTGGGCCGCCTTTTTGAGCTGGCTCACTGCACGGGGTTGTCCCACCACCGCGTCGTAGAGCGAGGCTGCGGGCACGCCGGGAACGGCGGCGCCGACCGTAGGCGCTTCAGACCCGGAGGGCTCAGGCATCGTCCAGCCGTTCGGCGACTGCCGCCCGCACGCGTTCGGCGACGAGGTCGGCGTCGCCGGTACCGTCGATCCTCACCCATGCATCGGGATCGTCCTCGATCAGCTGCTCGTACCCTTCGCGGACGCGGCACTGGAAGGCCTCGCCCAACCCCTCCAGCCGGTCAGCCCGGGCAGGCTTCATCCTGGCGCGGGCCACATCGAGGGGCACGTCGATAAGGATGTTCACGTCGGGCGAGACCCCGCCGGTTGCCCACTGGTTGAGGGCTCGCAGGGCACTGAGGTCGAGCTGGCGCCCGAAGCCCTGATAGGCCAGCGTCGAAGCGGTAAAGCGATCGGTGACAACCGACACCCCCTTGGACAAGAGCGGCTCGATGACCTCGGCGGTGTGCTGGGCACGGTCGGCCGCCATGAGCAGCGCCTCGGCTGGGGGCACTACGTCGGGTAGTGCCGGGCTCAAGAGAAGCTCGCGAAGCGCGGTCCCCAGTTCCGTGGCCCCGGGCTCGAAGGTGAGCCGAGCATGGAGGTGGTCGGCCAGCAACGCCGCCTGGGTGGACTTGCCGCACCCGTCGATCCCCTCGAGGGCGATCAGACGACCGCGCCGCACCGCGCTCATGACGGCTCCGGAGCCACCCCGGTGTCCGTGTTCGTTGCCCGCTTCGTGGCTGTTGCCTTCGTGGCTGTTGCCTTCGTGGCCGAGGCCTTCTTGGCTGTTGCCTTCTTCTTGGCCGGGGCCTTCTTGGCTGTTGCCTTCTTCTTGGCCGCCCGCTTCTTGGCCGGAGCCTTCTTCCGGGTCGAGGGCCCGGCGGCACGGCGCTCGGCCAGCAGCTCGGCTGCCCGCTCCACCGTCAGTTCCTCGACGTCATCGCCCTTGCGCAACGAGGCGTTGGTCGTCCCATCGGTCACGTAGGGCCCGAACCGACCGTCCTTCACCACCATGGGCGAGCCGGAGTCGGGATCGGGTCCCATCTCCCGCAGCGGACCGGACGCCGACCGACCCCGGCGGGTCTTGGGCTGGGCGAAGAGCGCCATGGCCTCGTCCACCGTGACGGTGAGGATCTGCTGCTCGCTGACCAGGCTCCGACTGTCGGTCCCCTTTTTCACGTACGGACCGAACTTGCCGTTGTGGGCCACGATCTCCTCGTTGGTGTCCGGATCGACACCGACGACGCGCGGGATCTGCAACAACTCGAGGGCTTCCTCGAAGGTGATGGTGGCCGGGGACATGGAGGCGAACAGCGAGGCCGTCTTCGGCTTGGGACCACCGTCGACGATCTCGCCCAGTTGGATATAGGGCCCGAAACGTCCGGCCCGCACTTGGATGGGGAGCCCGGTCTCGGGGTCCTCACCGAGTATCCGATCAGAGGAAGGCGCCTCGAGGAGGGACTCGGCCCGCTCCGGGGTCAGTTCGTCGGGGGCCAGGTCCTCGGGAATGGATACCCGGTCGTCCCCGCGTTGCAGGTACGGCCCGTAGCGTCCTACCCGGGCCACGATCTCTTGGCCGTCGGACCCGGTACCGAGGGGAATCGAGTTGATCTCGCGGGCGTCGATCTCGCCCAGGTAGGTAGCCACCTCGTGCTTCAGGCCCATCCGCTCCACTTGGGACCCACCGTCGGAACCGTTCTCGTCAGTCGAACCGTTCCCCGTCGAGCCGTTCGATTTCCCGTTGCCCGAGCCGAAGTAGAAGCGGGTCAGCCACGGGAGGGCCTCGGCCGCACCCGACGCGATGGCGTCCAGGTCGTCCTCCATCGACGCAGTGAAGCCGTAGTCGACCAGGTCGCCGAAGTAGCGCTCGAGCAGTCCGACCACGGCGAAAGCGGTGAACGACGGCACCAGGGCCGTCCCCTTCTTCCAGACATAGCCCCGGTCGAGCACGGTGGCGATCACGCTGGCGTAGGTGGACGGGCGACCGACGCCGAGGTCCTCCATGGCCTTGACCAGCGACGCCTCGGTATAGCGGGCCGGTGGCTGGGTGGCGTGGGACCCCGCCTCGATGGACTCGGCCGACAAGGGATCGCCTTCGGCCACCGGCGGGAGGTGCACCTCCCGGTCGGCCAGTTCGGCATCCGGGTCGTCCTCGCCCTCCACATAGGCACGGAGAAACCCTGGGAACTTGATGACCTTGCCGCTGGCCGAGAACTCGGCCTCCTGGCCGGCCGCGGTGGTCCCGGTCAGCCGGATCTGGGCGCTGGTCCCGGTGGCGTCGGCCATCTGGGAGGCGACCGTGCGCTTCCAGATGAGGTCGTAGAGACGGAACTCGTCCCCCGAGAGCGACCTCGACGCCTCGTCGGGGGTCCGGAACGACTCTCCGGCCGGGCGAATGGCCTCGTGGGCCTCTTGGGCGTTCTTCACCTTGCGCTCGTACCGCCGCGCCTGGGCGGGGACGTAGTCGGACCCGTACAGCGAGGCGGCCTGGGAACGGGCGGCCGTCAACGCCTGGTCCGACAACGTGGTCGAGTCGGTGCGCATGTAGGTGATCCAGCCACCCTCGTACAGGCGCTGGGCGATCTGCATCGTGCGCTGCGAGCTGAACCGCAGCTTGCGCCCGGCGTCCTGTTGGAGCGTGGAGGTCATGAACGGGGCAGCCGGAGAGCGCCGGAACGGCTTCTCGGTCACCGAGGTGACGGCGAAGGGCCGGTCCTCGAGACCAGCGGCCAGAGCGCGGGCCTCGGCCTCACCCAGGACGACCACGGTGCCCGGCGAGGTGAGCTCGCCCAGCTCAGAGAAGTCGCGTCCCGAGGCCAGCGGGGTGCCGTCGACGGCGACCAGCGAGGCCTCCAGTGACGCCTGGGCGGTCTCGGACGCCCGCGACGAGGCCTCGGTAGCGAACCTGCCCTCCAGCCCCCACCAGGATGCCGAGCGGAATTTCATGCGGGCTCGTTCCCGCTCGACCACCATCCGAGTGGCCACGCTCTGGACCCGCCCGGCCGACAGGCGGGGCATGATCTTCTTCCACAGCACCGGCGAGACCTCGTAGCCGTAAAGCCGGTCGAGGATGCGCCGGGCCTCTTGGGCGTCGACCAGCCGGCGATCGAGGTCACGCCACTCGTCGACCGCCCGCTCGATGGCCGCCCGGGTGATCTCGTGGAACACCATCCGCTTCACCGGCACCGTGGGGGCCAGCACTTCGAGGAGGTGCCAGGCGATGGACTCGCCCTCGCGGTCCTCGTCCGAAGCCAGGTAGACCTCGCTGGCTTGCTTCACCAGTTGTTTCAGCTTGGACACCTGGGACTTCTTGTCCGAGGAGATGACGTACAGCGGCTTGAAGCCGTTGTCCACATCCACCCCCAGCCGCGACCAGTCCTCACCCTTGTAGGCGGCAGGGACCTCGTCGGCCCGACGGGGCAGATCGCGGATGTGGCCGATGGACGACTCGACCACGTACCCCGGGCCGAGCAGTCCGGCGATGGTCTTGGCCTTGGCCGGGGACTCCACGATGACCAGCGGCTTTCCCTGCGATGCGCCCCGCCTGGCGGCAGGGCGCGCCGGGGTCGGGGCGCCGTCGCCGGCAGGCACGGTGGTGTCGTCTGTCAGGTCGGTGGTTGCCATGGCTCTCGCGACACAGGGTGAACGCCACGGTCTCCCGCTGTCAACCCCGGGTCCGCCGACCCGGGGCTTCGGCCCGCCTGAGAAAGGGGCTCAGTCCTGGGCGGCGCTGACGGCGGCGGTGGCCGCCTGATCGAGAGCGGAGACCTCCTGGGGGGGCAGGTCGCTGTCCATGGCCTCGGTCTTCCGCTTGGAGAAGGCGATGGCCACGAGCAGGACGACCAGCGACGCAGCGGCGATACCCAAGCGGGCACCGGTATTGGACCGGAGGGTGATCACCGCGGGCAGGATGAGCAGCGAGACCAGGTTCATCACCTTGATGAGCGGGTTGAGGGCGGGGCCGGCGGTGTCCTTGAACGGGTCGCCGATGGTGTCCCCGATGACCGCGGCCTTGTGGGCCTCGGAGCCCTTGCCCCCCTCGTGACCGTCCTCGATGTACTTCTTGGCGTTGTCCCACGCCCCACCTGAGTTGGACAAGAAGTTGGCCATCAGCTGCCCGGTGAGGATGGCGCCGACTAGGAACGCCCCCAGGGCCAGGTAGTTGATGCCGAACCCGACGATGACCGGGGTCAAGATGGCCAGCAGCGCCGGTGTGGCCAGCTCCCGCTGGGAGGCGGTGGTGCAGATGGCGATGACCTTGCCGTACTCGGGCTTCTCTGTGTAGTCCATGATCCCAGGGTGCTCGCGGAACTGCCGGCGCACCTCTTGGACGACGGTGCCGGCCGAGCGCCCCACCGCCCGGATGGCCAGGGAGGAGAAGATGAAGGCCACCGAACCACCGATGAGCAGCCCGATGAATATGGTGGGATGCGACACGTTGATCTGGGTCTGGGCCTGGTTGAACAGCCAGTTGACGCCGGCGCCGATCGGGGCATGCAGGTTCAGCTGCGATCCGATGGTCTCGATGAACGATGCGAACAGCGAGACCGAGGCGATCACGGCCGAGCCGATGGCCACCCCCTTGGTCACCGCCTTGGTCGTGTTGCCCACGGCGTCGAGGCTGACCATGACCCGCTCGGCGTCCCCGGTGAACTCACCGGACATCTCGGCGATGCCCGCGGCGTTGTCCGAGACCGGGCCGAAGCTGTCCTCGGACACGATCATGCCCGCCGTGGACAGCAACCCGATACCGGTCAGCGACACCAGGTACAGCGAGAGCTCGACGTTGCCACCGGCCATGAGCACGGAAACGGCGATGGCGATGGCGATGGCGACGATGGCCCAGACCGACGACTCGAGCCCGATGGCGATCCCGGCCAGCGTGGTGGTGGCCGGGCCGGTACGGGCCGACTCGGCGATCTCCCGTACCGGGCTGCGCTCGGTCGAGGTGAAGTGCTCGGTGATGGCGCTCGCCACCAGCATCAAGATGACGCCGGTGAGCACGGCGTAGAAGGCCTTCCAGTAATGCATGTACACCCCGGCCACGATGGCCGTGCCGCCGATGGTGAGTACCGCGGCCGTCCATACCGCCCG
>JAUTXB010000025.1 GCA_030838245.1 Acidimicrobiaceae bacterium | reverse complement strand
CGTTCGTCCCCTCAAGTTCTCGCTGTGAGTTCATGATGGTCTCTTTTCATCTGTTCCGACAGGCGTATTAAGGCCACGGTGGCAGGAGGCTCCGTCCCCCGCACGACATGATCGTGCCATTCGTATTGCCCATCCCAGAGGTCCCTGATCGACCCGAGGCCGCGCCCGTCGTCCGGCTTGTGGGAGCTGGCTCGAAGGGTCGCCGATCAGTTGACCTCTCGTTGCGACTCCTACGGGGACCTCCTCGATGCCTCCCCGGGGGCGACGTCGGTCCACCAGGGGCGACCTGGCGCCAAGAGACGGACTCCGTGTGCAGTTCATACGATGGGACCGTGCGAGTAATCCTGGCTCAGCCGAAGCGCTGGTAGTGGCAAAGCAGATGGGTCGATCGACGAAGAGTCCTTCTACCCAGACCGTCCGTGGCCGCGACTCCGAGCTGACCGTCCTGGGTCAGCACCTCGACCAGCTCCTCTCGGGCGTAGGGACGGTGGTGATGGTCGAGGGAGGAGCCGGCATGGGCAAGAGCCGACTTCTGGGGGAGGCGGCGGCGATGGCGCGCCGCTTGTCGATACAGGTCGGCAGCGGTGCGGCCGACCCAGGAGACACGGTCGTCCAACTGTCTGTGCTTCTGGAGGCGTTGTTCGAGGGTCCCTCGCCGATCCTCGAGCGGACAGCGTTGGGCGATGCGCACGCTTCTCCGGAGCAGAGATATTGGCTGCTGCAGGATCTCGAAGCACTGCTTGAGGGGGCAGCGCTTCGGGCGCCGCTCCTGGTATGCCTCGATGATCTCCAGTGGGCCGACAGCGGCACGTCGGCAGCGCTCCGCGCCTTGCCTGCCCGGCTGGCGACCGTACCGATCGGCTGGATGATCGCCCTTCGCCCTGGTCAGGGGCCGCCCCACCTACGCAGCGCGTTGGACTACTTGGAGCGTGACGGGGCCGCGAAGATCGTTCTCGGCCCGCTGGATCAGGCCGGAGTAGCGCAAGTGGCGGCCGATGTCCTGGGGGCGGAACCCGACAGCGAACTGTTGAAGATGGTGGAGGGGGCGGCCGGCAGCCCGTTCCTTCTCGTTGAGCTCATTTCGGGGCTGCGTGAAGAAAACCTCGTACGCATCGAATCCGGGCGGGCGGTGCTGGTCGAGTGGCGTCTACCGCAGCGCGTCAGCCAGAGTATGCGCCTGCGTTTGGAGCGAATGTCGGACTCGGCGCGCCAAGTGGTCACGGTGGCTGCCGCACTAGGGAGGAGACTTTCCCTCAACGACGTGGCGGCGATGCTCAACCTGTCGCCGTCTGAGCTGCTCACGCCGGTTGACGAGCTGATTCACGCCGACCTGCTGACCGAACGCGACGGCGCACTTATGTTCGGCCACGACCTCACCCTCGAAGCCGTGCGAGCCAGCGTCCCGCTTTCGGTACGCCGGTCGCTCGATCGCCAGGCGGCATCGGTGCTGATTGCCGGGGGAGCGTTACCTGTCGAGGTAGCGACGCAGCTCGCCGAGAGCGCCGAGCCCGGGGATGAAGTCGCCATTACAACCCTGTTCAAGGCGGCCGACGCCCTCGGCATAACCGACCCGGGGGCTGCCGCCGACCTGAGCCACCGCGCCCTCGAGCTCGCCTCCCGAAGGCATCCCTTGCGCGGGCCCCTCGTAGCTCAGACGGCGCTCTGGCTGCACGCTGCCGGGCGTGCCGAGGAGGCAAAGGCGTTCGCCGACACGGCGCTGCGCCAGGCACTCCCCCCTGGACAAGAAGCCGAGGTACGTCTCAGTATCGCCGGCATGTTCGCCATCTCGGCCGACGTACGTGCCGAGGAAGGCCGCCAAGCCCTCGCACTTCCCGACCTCCCGGCCAATCTCCGCGCCCGACACTTGGCGCTCCTCTTCCACAACCTGGTGACGGCGGGCCGACTGGACGACTCCCGCGCCGTGCACGAAGAGGTGACGGTCGCAGCCCAAGGTTCTGACGACACCGCCGCACGGTTTGCCCTGGAACTGGCCGAATCCGGCCTCATCTATGCCGACGGCCACTTCGCGCCGGCGCTCGAAATAGTCGAGATGGCTCTCCGAACCGGTCTGGCAACGACCGACGACTCCCGGAGTCACCTCACGTACCAATGGCGCTGCGACATACTGACGATGGTCGATCGTCTCGATGAGTCACTCCAGATGTCGACTGAGGCGGTCGCTTCGGCTCAACGTGACCGGCAGGGCTGGGCCCTCAACATGTTCGAGACCGGGCGGGGGCGGCAGCTACTCCAGATGGGTCGACTGGCCGACGCTGCCGCCGCCCTTGAGGAACAGCTCACCGTTGACATGGCACGCCAAATCGTCAGTGTCCTCGATGCAGTTGGGGTCGTGGCTCTCGGGCGCGTCGCTCTGCATATGGGTGATCCGAGCCTTGCTCGACAGGCCCAGGAGATTGCCCAAGTCATGCTTGGTCAGAGCGCCCCGAGCGTGCGCCGGCCCGCTGCCTGGCTGCTCGCGCAGCAGGCAATGGCGGAGGGCGATGCCGCCCGCGCTCACGAGTGGCTCTGCGCCTTCGGCCAGGAAGAGCGCATGTCCATCGTGCCGCTGTTTCCGATGGACGTGGCCGACGAGGCCCGACTGATTCACATCGCTCTGGCTTCCCAGGACGACGAGCTCGCCGCCCACGCGGCCGCTACGGCACAGCGCCGAGCCCGGCTCAACCCCGACATCCGATCGATTGCCGCCGCCGCTGTCCACGCAAGCGGCCTGGTGGATCAGAGCAAAGAGCGCCTCGCCGAAGCGGTTGCACTATACGAGGGGGGGCCGCGCCCGTTGGCCCTCGCAGCAGCGCTAGAGGATCTGGGTGTCGCCGCCGTCGACGGTGGCTCCATCGAAGAGGGAGTCGAGGTATTTGGCCGGGCTTTGGAGCTGTACGCCCAGGCGGGAGCAGCCTGGGACGCCGGAAGGCTGCGTGGTCGCCTGAGGGCATTGGGAGTACGGCGCCGCCTGGTGACGGCGCAGCGCCCCGGAAGAGGTTGGGCGGCCATGACCGACTCCGAACTAGCCGTGGCCCGGCTAGTCGCTCAAGGGTTGACGAATCGCGAAGTGGCTGAGCGCCTCTTCGTCTCCCATCACACCGTCAGCGGCCATCTTCGCCATGTCTTTGCCAAGTTGGATGTCAACTCGCGGGTCGAGCTGACCCGGCTGGCAAGCATTCACGACTCGGCCCCTCAGCCGGCACTGGGTGCGACATAAGACGACCTGCGGTCGCTCGATGTGGAAGCTAAGGATTGCTGAGTCGCTGCCATTTCCGCGGACAAAGCACCTCCTCTCGATGCCGAACGCGCTTCCAACGACGCCCTCTGCTTGCGAAAAGGCCAGGCCAGGTCGTTCGAGTACCACCTCCTTCTCCCAGCACCAGAGATATGACACGAACACGCGATGTGCACGGGCGCCGTGACCGGCGACAGTGCCTGAAGGGCCTGAAGGCCCTGGTGCTCGTCCGGAAGGGAGAACCCATGGCGATAGATCCAGCAATCAGGGAAGCAGATGGCGTGAAGATTCGATTCGCTGAGTCCGGCCCGGCAGGGGGGGAAACGGCCGTCCTGACCAGCCCTTGGCCGGAGAGCCTCTTTGCGTTCCGAAAGGTATGGGACCGCTTGGCTGAGCAGTTCCACGTAGTTGCGATCGACCTTCCGGGGTTTGGCCAATCGGAACGCCAACTAGATCTGTTGTCGCCGCGGGCGATGGGCGCCTTCCTCGTTCAGTTGGTCAGGGAGTGGGACCTGGGTCCTGTCCACTTCGTCGCCCCCGACGTCGGGACGTCGGCCGCCTTATGGGCGGCGCGTGATCCCACGCTGGTCCGCAGCCTGGTCATCGGTGGTGGGGCTGTGGCCGTTCCACTGCAGGTAGGCGGCTCGCTGAAGGACATCATCGAAGCGCCCGACATGGAGGGATACCGCCAGATCGACTCCAAGGACATCCTCGGTCCTGTCTACGACGCCATACCGGGCGGCGCTCCGCCCGCAGAGGTGCGCGCCGACTATTTGGAGTCCTACGCCGGCGACAGGTTTGTGGAGTCGGCACGATACGTGCGCACCTATCCAACCGAGCTGCCCAAGCTGGCGGAGCAGTTGCGATCGATCGAGACGCCAGTCCAGATCGTGAGTGCACGGGATGACCCCTTGGTCCCGACACCCAACCAGGACTTCCTTCACTCCCGACTGCCCAACAGCAGGATCGACCTTCTCCCTGCAGGCCACTTTGCGTGGGAGGAGGTGCCCGATCTGTATGGGGAGGTACTGATCCGCTGGCTAAGCGACGGGTACCGGGAGCCTGGCGATCTCTCGATGGAAAGCCGACCTCGCTGAACCTCCATACAACGGGCCTGCCTTCTCGACTCCTGAGCCGCAAGGCGCTGCAGTCGGGGACTCCGTGGGCCGATGGCCATTGATTCGACTAGGAGAGACCCATGCCCATGATCGATGTGTACTCGGCAGATGGGACGTTTGCCGACAAGCACGCCCTTGCCAGAGACCTTGCCGCAGCCGTCATGCGGTGGGAGGAGGTACCGGAACTTCCGCTGTTCAAGAAGAACACAGCGGCCTTTGTCCACGCCCTGCCCGCTGAATCGGTGTCCAATGTCGACGGCGACAGCAACTACGTGCGTGTCCAGGTCCTGACCCCGGCCGGCGTCTTGGATCGTGAGAAGCAACTGGGAGTCGTCCGAGAACTCACCGAGATCGTTGCTGCAGCCGCGGGCGACCCGACACTGGCGGAGCGCACCTGGGTTCTCATAACGGAGTCGCCCGAAGGCGGATGGGGAATCAACGGTCACGCCAACACCGGATCCGACATCGCCGATGCCGCCCGCAGTCAATTGGCTGCTCTCGCCAACAATCAGAAGGCCGCGAATTAGCCATGGTGTTCGACCTCGAGGCAATTGGTCTGCCGTTCGGATACAGCTATGCCGCTGAGGATTGCGAGCGACGCTTCGCGTTTGCGAAGGCTCGACAGCAGGCGATTGGGGCGATCTGGGGAGTAGTGCGGCGATGAGGGCCGTGGGGATCGAGGAGTTCGGAGGGCCAGAGGTTCTCAAGGTCGTCGACCTTCCCGATCCTCAGCCTGGACCCGGTGAAGTGCGAATACGAGTTCACGCGGTGGCGGTGAACCCCACCGACCTGACCTTCCGGGCGGGCCGCAGAGCTGCCCAGTTGGCCGAGCGGCCGACACCCTACGTTCCTGGGATGGATGTTGCAGGAGTTATCGACGCCCTCGGAGAAGGAACCGACGGCCGCCTCGGCGCCGGCGACTCGGTCATTGCGTACGTCATCCCGATGGGGCCACATCGAGGCACATACGCGGAGCAAATCGTGGTCGATGAGGCCTCGGTCGTCCGTGCTCCGCTCGGGTCCACTTTCCCCGAGGCTTCCACACTGCTTCTCAACGCCGTCACGGCGCGCCTTTCGTTGGACGCACTCGCGCTCCCTCGGGGAAGCACGGTCGCCGTCCTGGGCGCCGCTGGAGCAGTCGGGGGATACGCGACCCAGCTGGCCAAGGCGGACGGCCTCACCGTAGTGGCGGTTGCACGCTCTTTCGATGAACCACTCGTTCGTGGGCTCGGTGCTGACGCGGTCGTCGAAGCCGGTGCCAACTTCGGTGACCGGATCCGAAGCCAGCTCCCGTCTGGAGCGCCGGGGTTGATCGACGGCGCCGCGCTCGATGCCTTGGCCCTTCCTGCCGTCGCCGACGGCGGCGGATTAGTGACCCTGAACGGATGGAGCGGGCCGGCCGAACGGCGGATCGTAATCCATCCCATCTCATCGTTCGGCTCGGCGAGGGACACCGCGCTCCTCGATCGGCTTCGAAGCCAAGTCGAAGAGGGCGTCCTCACCCTGCGAGTCGCAGCGATCCTGCCCGCCAACGAGGCTGCCGAAGCGCATCGCCGGCTCGCCGAAGGCGGTACCCGCGGTCGGTTGGTTCTCGACTTCTCCGAGCCGCTCTAGGAGTTCATGTCCTGTGTGCGAAATGACCGACGACAAGGTGGCCATCTGGCCGAGAGGTGTGAGCAATGCCCCAGTTTGAACACGACTCCACGTCGATCTACTTCGAGGAGTACGGCAGCGGATTTCCGGTCCTGGTGATCGCGCCCGGGGCGATGGACTCGGCCATCGAGATGTGGGCTGGCGCAACGATCAACCCGCTCGCTCTGTACGCGGGTAACTTTCTGCTGATCGCCATGGACCAGCGAAATGCGGGCCGATCGATCGGACCACTCGAACAGTCCGACCCCTGGGGCGCATACGCCCGAGATCAACTGGCCCTCCTCGACCATCTGGGCGTCAACCGGTTTCACGTTCTGGGCGCCTGCATCGGAGGGTCGTTCGCACTCAAGCTGATCGAACAGGCACCCGCTCGCGTCGTGGCGGCTGTCCTGGAGCAGCCGGTCGGGATCACCGACGGTAACGGGCCGCTCTACGAGCAGATGTGGCGATCCTGGGGTGCTCGGCTATCGGCGAGGCCAGACCTCAGTCCCGAAGAAATTGAGGACTACGGCAACCGGATGTGGCGAGACGAGTTCGTCGTGAGCGTGTCGC
>JAUTXB010000299.1 GCA_030838245.1 Acidimicrobiaceae bacterium | reverse complement strand
GGCCGTGGACGACGGCGTTGGTCACGATCTCGTCGGCCAACAAGACCACCAGCGCAACCAGGCTTTCGTCGGTCGGCTCCAGCGATCTACGCACGACCGAGCGCGCCTCACTCACCGCCGCTGGCTCTGCCTGAAGTGATCGGGTTACGGCAACCATCTCCCCCGCCCATACCCCGACCCCGAGCGCCCGAATCCTCGAATCCGGTCTCGACCAGCCGCCGGGCCGATGCCGGTGCGTCGCCGAAGCCGCGTTCAGCCCTGATTCCGTAGCACCAGGTAGACGTTGTCGTCGACGGCGAACGAGTTGATCACCTCGTAGCCCTCCGAGCCTTGCGCATCGAGCTCCTCTTCGAGGGCACGCCGCGGTTCGACATTCACCAGTCGACCGCCGTGGATCCGTAGGACTCGATGCGATGGTTGCACGGGGGCAGATTACCGCCGGTTCCCGGCCAGCTCCCGAGGCTCGGTTCCACCGTTCAGTTCTCGAGGCTCGGGATCAGGCTCAGGCAAGGAGCGAGGGCTCCCGGATCGAGACGCCGTCATGAGCGCCCGCCTCCGGCCGCACCCGCACGTACCACTCGTTCCCCCACACGGCGGTGAACACATCGTCGGGCATAGCCAGGAAGAACCCCGTGTCACCGATCTGGGATGCGTGGGCGCGCATGGCCGAACGCTTGACATCGAGATAGGGACGTACGTCGATCTCGGTGGTGACCCGTTCGCCCGGGACACCGATGGTCTCGAACATCTCGGTCATTTCCGGTGTGACCTCGATGCCGGTCCCCTGGACAGAGGGCATGAGCTCCTGCAGGTAGGTTCGATCAACGGTGGCCATGAACACCCGTTCCGTGCTGGCCAGCTCGGCGGCACGTAGCCCAACGCGATGCACCATGACATGATCAGGATGGCCGTAGCCGCCGTGCTCGTCGTAGGCCACAAGGACATCGGCGTGCTCGTCTTCCAGGATCCCAGCAAGCGATCGTGCCGCCTCGTCGACATCGGCGGCCGCGAAGGATCCGGTCCGCTGGTTCGAGTCCTCGCCGGCCATGCCTGAGTCGTGGTAGCCCAAGAACTCTTGACGGGCGATGCCCAACACCCGACACGATGCAGCCAGTTCCTTGACCCGGCGCTCGGTCAGCGCCTCACCTTCGGCCAGCAGGCCGTCGGGTACCTCGCCCAGTTCGCCCCGGGTCGCGGTGACCAGCACAACCCGGTGACCCTCGCTTGCCAGTCGGGCGATGGTTCCACCTGTGGTGGTCACCTCGTCGTCGGGATGAGCATGGAGAAACACGACGGTGGCCATGGCACGGAGGTTACCGGTAGCTTCCCCGAACCACGGTCGTCGCCCTGCTCTGGGTTCCTCCGTGTTGTCTTGCCTCGCTCTGGGGTTCCTCGGTTCTTCCCGATCAGTCGAATGGCAGCTGTGGCTCGTCCGCCAATGACAGCTGCACCCCGGCTGCACCCGTGCGGCCACGAACCCGGCCTGTGACGGCAAACACGCGATCGGGTGCGAACGAGCGAACCTTCCGGTCGCCGGGGCGCCCGCCCACCACCTCGATGGACTCGGAACCGTTGCGCTCGTTCACGACCTGCGCCCGGAACTCCCACGCCATACCCCGGCCCCGCACTCCTTCGATGCGAACGGGATCGCCGGCGTGCAACCCGTTCCAGGTCTCGTGACGATGGAGGTGCGAGGCGGCCTCTGCCGCTGCCCGCTTGGCCGAAGGTCGCGTCACCAATGTCAGCCGGTCATCGAGGTATCGGCTGCCATCTCGGTCAGGAAACCGAGCGGATCGGTGATCGGACCCTGATCGATGTGCCGGCGAGCATTGGGTCGAAGCGACTCGATCTCGGAGAGGAACTCGGGCATACCCTGAAACTACCGGAGCGCAGTATCAACGACGGGAGTGGGCACCTTTCCCCCGAACGGGTGCGCCGGCCCGCTCGGCTCGGACGACTCGAAGGCGGTGCACGATAAGGACAACGACGGCCAGTACCACCAAGACGGCGGCGATGTAGCCGGCGTAGCTGAACCCCTTGAGGACGTGTTCGTAGCTGGCGCCCAGGCTGTAGCCGATGCTGGCCAGGGCCGCACACCATGCGGCACATCCGATGACGGTGAACACGGCGAACTTCCCCAACGCCATCTCGCCCAGGCCGGCGGCGAGCGAGATGAACGACCGAACCAGCGGGATGAAGCGGGCGAACAACACGGCCCATTCGCCTCGATGGTTGAACCATTCCTCGGCTCGATCGAGGTCCTTGTGGGTGAGCAGCACGAACTTGCCCACCCGGTCCACCAGGGGCCGACCGCCGAAGTAGCCGATGCCGTAACCGAGGAACGAGCCGATCAGCTCACCGACCGTCGCCACCACGATCACCAAGGCCAGGCTGAGGTGATCGTGACCGGTGGTGGCGGCGACCTGACCGCTGGCCAGGACACCGCCGTAGGCGATCGCCACCTCGGCCCCAATGGGTATGCACATCGACGAAATCAGTGTGGCGCCGAAGATCGCCAGGTAGCCCCACGTCTGCAAGAAGTGCTCCATGGGCCCCTGTTCTAGTTGGTGCCCGACCCGGGATGGTGCCAATTGCCTCGCTGGGCTTCTTGGGAAACTCTCAGGCTGGTCGTCTCCACCACCTTGGCGACTACCGTCGCCGGAGTGGAATACGAGACAAAAAGCCGCCGCGAGGAGGATCTCCGCTGCGTGACCGCCGACGGGTTGGAGATTGCCCTCACCGACTTTGGGGGCGCCGGCCCCGACCTCCTGCTGGTTCATGCCACCGGGTTCTGTGCCGCAGTCCTCGCACCGATGGCCCAAGGACTCACCGCGAGCTTTCACTGCTGGGGACTCGATTTGCGTGCCCACGGGCACTCGGACCGTCCCACCGACGGCAATTTTGCCTGGTCAGGCTTTGCCTTGGATGTACAGGCCGCAATCGACCGATTGGACCTTCGCCAGCCGTTTGCCTTCGGGCATTCCTGCGGCGGCGCTGCCGTTCTGCTGGCCGAGGAGGCCCGACCGGGTACGTTCGCCGGTCTCTACTGCTTTGAGCCGATCGTGTTCCCCTCCGACGATCCGGGCCAGGCTTCTGGTGCGGACAATCCCCTGTCCATGGGCGCGCTTCGACGTCGGGAGATGTTTCCCTCGCGGGCCGACGCCCTGGCCAACTTCAAGTCCAAGCCCCCGTTCAACGTGCTCGACCCGGCCGCTCTGGCTGCATATGTCGACGGCGGGTTCGAGCTCGTGCCTATCGAAGAGGGTGGTGACGGCCAACTCGTGCGGCTGTGCTGCCGGCGAGAGGACGAGGCGGCCGTTTACGCCCAGAGCATTCATCACGATGCGTTCGCCCACCTGGGTTCGGTCCGGTGCCCGGTGACGCTGGCCTGCGGCGAGGAGACAGATGTCTTCGGCCCGCCCGTCCTCGAGCTGTTCGCGGCCCGGTTGGCGCGACCGGCGATCCAGGTCTTTGACGGGATGGGCCACTTCGGGCCAATGGAGGGACCGGGACTGGTGGCCGAGTCGGTGCGGTCAGCACTGGTCCCCAGCGCTGACACACCCTCGTCGTAACCTGTCAGCCATGTCCTTCGAATTGCCTCGCTCGCTCTCACCTTCGAAGGTGACGAGCTTTCGCGACTGTGCCCTGGCCTTCCGGTTCTCGGCCATCGACCACCTGCCTGAGCCGTCATCGCCGGCGATGGTGAAGGGCACGCTGGTCCATTCAGCCCTGGAAAAGCTCTTCTGGCTCCACGAGCAGGGAGACCGGTCCGAATCGGTGGGTCTGACCGAGTTGGACGCGGCCTGGGACGAGCTGCAGTCGGACCCCGAGTACATCTCTCTCGGGCTCACCACCGACCAGGCCGCGGCATTCTTGGATGACGGCGCCACCCTGGTCCGCAATTACTTCCGCCTGGAGGACCCAAACCAGGTTCGCACCGTGGGGACGGAGCTCACCCTCGACGCAAAGCTGGGCAGTGTTCGCCTCCGGGGCATCATCGACCGCCTCGATCTCACTGACGACGGCGAGTTGGTGGTGGTCGATTACAAGACGGGCAGAGCCCCCTCTGAGGCCTACGAGCAATCGAAGCTGGTCGGCGTCCACATCTACGCCATGTTGTGCGAGGAACTGCTCGGGCGGCGGCCCGTGCGGGTGGAGCTCCTCCACCTCCGGGAACCGACCATGATCACCGCCAAACCGTCCGATCAGGCGATCCGGGGACACCGGCAGCGGACCGTTGCGGTTTGGTCGGCCATCGAGCGGGCGTGCCGGGACGAGGACTTTCGACCCAAGACCTCGCCGCTCTGCAAGCACTGTCACTTTCAGCCGTTCTGTCCTGCCTTCGGCGGCGACCCGGCCCTCGCCGCACCGACACTGCTGGCACCGCCGATGGTGCACAAGGGGGCCGCGTGAGCAGCGAGGCAGTCCGAGAGCAACCCACCGTGGGCCGGAACGGCTTCCTGGCCAAGATCGGCGACCTGAGCTCTCTGACCGGGAGGGATGCCATCCGCCTGTTCGACGAACAGGTCGACACCCTTTT
>JAUTXB010000273.1 GCA_030838245.1 Acidimicrobiaceae bacterium | reverse complement strand
TGGCACTTTGAGCCGCCAGTCAGCAGTTGGATCGACGCGGTCACCGCCAGTGAGGCACACGGCGATCCCACCGTGCTCGAAGCGATGCTCGAGTTCGCCGTTCACGACCTGGGATCCTTGGGCATCGGCACGTTGCTCATCTACCGACCCGATGGCGAGCCGGGCCCTCGGGTCGAGGAACGCCTTCCCACACCTCCTCCCCTCCGCATCCGTTGGGCCGCTCACCTCGCCCCGCTTCGCCATGCCTTGGCCCAGATCGACGGCGCCGCTATCTTCGACACGCTTGGGGTGCTGCGGCAGCTCGGAGTCCGGCTGGTGCCGAGCAGGGCGGCCGAAGCGACGGTCGAGGCGTTCGGAGGCACTCGCCATACCTCCGGCCGCCGATACAGCCATGACGACCCGCTCGCCACCGTCATCGCCGTGAGCGAGGACGGCCCGGTCTCCGTGCTCCGCAACGGCGACGTGCTCGGCCGGTCTCGCAACGGAGGCTGACCGCAGGTGCGATCTGCCTGGGCTCATCCGACCCGGGCAAACAGCCCGAGGTCGAAGTACGTTTCACTGCGTGCCTGGCTCTTCCGGTTCGCAGCAGACGAACAGCTCCTGGACGACCAGAGGCGAACCTGCCGCTGTGTCCGCCGCGCTAAAAGAGGCGGGACGGGCCCTGGGGGGAAGGGTCTCGGCTGAGCGGAACAACCTTGTCGACATGACGTTCGGCTCGAGGTCCGGCTCTCGGCTCTTCGGGCTAATTGCCCCAGTCCGTATGACACCGGTGATCCTTCGGCTGACCATCGATGTCGCATCTACCCACGCGGTTCAGGTCACGGTCGCCGCGCTCAACGACCCTGGTCGCTACGCCGTCGAGGTGTCGCCATTGGCGAAGCGCCAGTTCGGAAAAGCATGTTGTCGGCTCTTCGATGGGCTTCGGTGTGCCGCACCCCCGATTGACCGGGATTGACATTTGCTCACTCGTCGCGTTCGACAGCTACCGAATGCTCGAGGACTTTGGGTTGACGGCGAGGCGCCCATGAACGATCCCCCTGCTGAGGTCGAGACCATCCGCAGGTCAACGATCCCGAGAGGATGGACCGAGGAGGCCGACACGGGAACGATGCACGGCGCGCTCCCGCCGGGCAGGCTGTGACCATGCCTGACCGCTCGAGCCACCGCCATGTAGTCGTCCTGGCGCCCATGCCCCTGGAGATGGATGCCATCGTCGCCGCCTTCGGGCTCAGGCCCGCCAGCGACGAGCTGGGTGCTCCCGCCAAGGGCCTCGTGGGCACGTCGCATGTCACCGCTCTCCATATCGGCATGGGTCCCTCGGTGACGCGAGCGGCGACATCCCGCCTCTTCGATACGGCTGAGCCGGGCTATGTGCCCGTCGACCATGTAATGATCGCCGGCATCTGCGGCGGTCTCGACCCCGACCTCGAGGTCGGCACCCTCGTCAACCCGGAGACCGTCGTCGACGCCACCAGTGGCGCGACCTATCGCCATGCTCCACCTGGGAACGCACCGCGAGTCGGCAAGCTCGTCACCACCGAGGGGGTGAGCTTCGACAAAGAGCTGAGCCGACGCTTCTTGCGCGACGGCTGCCTTGGGGTGGACATGGAGTCCTCGGCGGTGGCCGAGGTGTGTGAGGCGCACGGTTGCCCGTGGTCGGTCTACCGGTGCATCAGCGACCGGCACGTCGACAACCTTCTCGATGAGAGCATCGTGGCAATGACCAACCCGGACGGCTCGGCCAACATGGCCGAAGTCGAACGGCTCATGGCCGCCGATCCCGAGCTGGCCGGGAAGCTCGAACGCCTGGGCCGCGACACGACGCTGGCCGCCCAACTGGCCGCCGAAGCCGCGTTTCGAGGGTGCCTCGCTCTTGAGGCATGACGATCACGTCGTCACGGCAACTGCTGCCCTGATCATTCCATCGGCTGGTGGGCGATGGCAGGCGGTTCGCGCCCAGCCAGCAGCCAGCCGCCCACCGCGGCGATGAGCGGCATGCCGATGAGGATGATGAGCAGGTTCACGGTGGGGGCGCTGGACAGCGCGGAGAGGCCGCCGTTCTCGGGCTTGCTGCGGAACCAGCCAATGGCGGCCACATATCCGGCCACCGTCCCGAGCACGGCACCCAGCAGGGCGAGGGCGCCGGCGGTGGCAGCGGTAAGGCTACGGCGAGTCGAGCTGCTCGCACCGGTGGCGGCCAGCGTGCGCAGGTCGCCGGCCGTTTCGCTCCGGATGAGGCCGACGCTCATGGCCAGGACACCCAGGGCCAAGACGATGCCGAAGACCGTGGCCCAGTTGATGATCTCCGACGAGGTCGGCGCGCTGGACTTGGTTTCGACGGCCAGGCCCGCCGCGGCCGCGGTCAACCGGGCACCGCTGATCTGCGCGGCGGTGAGTGGATGTGCGCTCTGGATGAGCCAACCCGCAGGGGTGGTCGGCAGGCCGAGCTGGTGGACGGCGTGCTCGGTGATCACCGTGTTAGGCGCCGAGGTCCCCGACGGTAGTGCGCTCTCCTCTTGGATCACCGGGTTGGCGATGCAGGAGCCCCTGGGGCAGGAGAAGTCGGCCTGTCCCGGGCTCTGTCCCACCGGGTTCGGGCCGGTACCGGGTCCGACGAGGGTCCCCCCCTTGCCGCCGCCGCCGTAGACGAGCTGCATATCGGAGAGGGTGGACAGGCCCGGCCTCACGGTGAGGACGTCGGCGGTGGGGTCGATTGCCGACGACTTGATCCCGAAGGCTCGGAGGAGTGACGGCGTGGCCACATAGATCGGCCCGTTCCAGTTGCGGCCCGGGGCGGCATGGTTCAGCGATGCGCTCGTAATGTCGAGCTCCACGAGGTCGCGAGATCCGACCGAGGCGGCAATATCGTGCACACTGGTCTCCATGGCCACCGGGGTGGTTGGCGTCGCCGTTCCCCCTGGGGCGCCCGGGCCTCCGCCGCCCGCTGGCCCGTTCTGGGTGGTGATGACGAGCTGGTTCGACGTCAAGTTCGGCCCGGCGTAGTCGAGAACGTTGGCGTACCGCCCCGCAGCAATGACGCTGATGACGACGGCGATCAGCACACCGAGGCTGATGGCGGCCAATGCCGAGGCCGATCGGGCCCGGTAGCGGGACAGGTCGCGCAGCGCCAGGCGGACGGCGACGGGGGCGCGGCGGCCGAACCAGGCCAGCAGAGCCAGGCAGAAGGGAGCGAGCATGATCACCGCGGCGATGAGGACGACGAAGCCGAGCACGACCTCGGGCATGCCAGCACCGCTGCTGCTTCCCCTGCCGGCGATCGAGAACAAGATGAATGCGACCACGAGGAGGGCGACGCCGGGCACGGCCGATCGGTGCACCTGCTTCGGCGGCGCAGGCCGGCCGGCCAGGGCGGCCACGATGGGGACCTTGGTGATCGAGCGGGCCGGGCGTGAGGCAGCGAAGAGCGTGGCCAGCACGGCCAGCACCATCGACACGGCGATCACTACCCAGGGCAGCTGAAACGTCCCGATGACATGGTGGGCACTCGACTGGAGACTTGGGCGATAGGCCAGCCATGCGGCCAGGCCCACGGCGGCGCCGACCATCGAGCCGACGATGCCGACGGTGACGCCGTTGGCCCGCACGACCAAGCGGATGTGCTTGTCGGTGGCGCCGAGAGCCCCGACCATCCCGATCGACCGCAGCCGGCGCTGCGCCAACACCGTGAAGCCCCCCACCGCCACCAGGGCGATGAGAAGCATCCCGACCGTGGCCAGGGCCAGCACGATGGTCTCGGGGTTGAAGCCCCCACTCGACGACCCAGGCGGGGGTGCGACATTGGGGCCGAGCGAGGCGGGGTCCGCCCCCGGCGCGTCGAAGAGGACCGTGACCGTGCTCGGTGCGCGGACCTGGCCGGGTGCCACAAGGGCGAACTCCTCCAGCAGGCTCTGGGGGTTGTCGACGATGCCGACGACGCGGCGAGTCGTGCCACCTTGGTGCCAGACGTCACCGACCTTGAGGTTGAAGGCCGATGCCACCCCGTCGGTCACCGCCACCTGCCCCGCCCCAGTCGGGTAGTGCCCGTCGACGAGGGAGAGCATCGGCTGCCCGTATGGGCCCTGCGGGTTCTGGGCCCGCAGCTGATAGGTCCCGATCGAGCCGGGGATGGCGAGTGTCTGGTTCTCGATGACGTCGGTGCGGCCGAAGCGATGCTCGAGGGCGGCGACCTGGGTAGCCAGTTGCTGATCGGACCTCTGGAACGTTGCCATCTCCTGGGCGGTGCCGAACCCGGCGTTGGCCGGTGGCGGCGTGTTGGTGGCCACCGCCGCCCCCACGACGGTGGCGGCCACGGCCACGATGACGAGGGCCAGGATGAGCACCTGCTGGCGCCACTCCCGGCGGAACAGGCGCCAGGCCCATCGCACCATGGCACGGCGGGCCGGGGCGCCGCCGTCACCCGGCCGGCTCAGAGCCGGCCGCTCGAGCACGGCCACGGTCATCGGTGGGCGGGCTGGATCAAGGACTCGGGGCTGGGAGGCGGCATGGTCTGGTCGACGACCTGCCCGTCTCGCAGGAACACGACCCGGTCGGCCCACGAGGCCAGTTTGGCGTCGTGGGTGACCAGCACCGCGGCGACGCCCCGACGACAGGCGGCGAGCACCAGGCGCATCACGGTCTCGCCATTGGCCGAGTCGAGCGCGCCCGAGGGCTCGTCGGCCAGCAGCAGCTGGCGCTCCCCCACCACCGCCCGGGCGATGGACACCCGTTGCCGCTCGCCCCCGGAGAGCTGGTCAGGGAAGTGCAATGCTCGATCGGCCAGGTCGAGCTCCTCGAGGGCCGCCATACCTGCGGACCGGGCTTTTCTCGCCGACATGCCATCGAGCTCCAGGGGCAGCGAGACGTTTTCCACCGCGCTGAGCCCGGCCAGAAGGTTGAAGTCCTGGAATACATAACCGATCGAGCGTCGTCGCATCCGGGCCTGGTCGTTGCGCGACATCCTCGACAGGACGGCCCCGCCGACCAGCACTTCACCGGTCGTCGGTTGCTCCAGACTTCCGGCGATGGTCAACAGGGTGCTCTTGCCCGAGCCGCTCGCCCCCATCACCGCCACCAGTGCCCCGGCATCGACGGAGAGATCGACGCCGTGCAGTGCCCGGACCTCGGTCGCACCTTCGCCGTAGACCTTCGAGACGCCTCGCATTTCGAGATAACTCATCGTCGATCCCCTACCTTCCGCCTCATCTTCGGCATCGGGAGACGATCTGTGGGTGCCGGCTCGGATGCCGCCCGCTTCAGGCGACCGTCGGCCATGTCGAGCCAGCGGACGACCGAGTCCAACCGGAGCAGCTCGGCGTCGACCACCAGGGCGAAACTGAGGTCGAACCGGGTCTCGTCTTCTTTCAGGCGCGTCCACTGCTGCATCAGTTCCACCAGGTAGCGGCGGTGCACTTGGATGACCTCGTGCACGTCGACCCCGGGCATCCGCAACGCCACCAGGACCTTGATGACCAGCTCGTCGCGAGGCGGCGAACTGAGGTCCGGCGGTGTCCGCAGCCATTCGGCCAACTCCCCCGTGCCCTCGGTGGTGATCCGGAAGCCCTTCTGGGGGCCCTCGTCCTCGGTGCCGTCGGACTCGACGAGCCCGTCACGCTCCAGTCGCTGCAGGGTCGTGTACACCTGACCGACATTCAGAGGCCAGACCTCGCCGGTCCTCGCCTCGAATTCTTGGCGGAGCTGGAGGCCGTACTTGGGCCCCTCGCTCAACAGGGCGAGGAGCGCGTGCCGGACGCTCATCCGATGATCTCGCTGTGTAGCATACTGAGTATGTTACCTGGTTGGACCTCCAAGGTCAATCCCGGCGATCACGACTCTCACCAGGAAGTTTTGTTTCATCTCGGCGAAGAACGTCCCAGCCAGGCGTTCGAACTCACAGGCCGAGCTCCACCAGCCGCCGCTCGAAGAGGCGTCGCTCGGCATCGTCATGGGCCAGCTCCAGAGCGCGGCGGTAGGCATCGCGGGCCTCGCCGGTCCGGCCGAGCCGGGACAGGAGCTCGCCCCGAGTCGTGTGCAGGTAGCGGTAGTCCTCCAACGAAAGCTGATCGACGATGCGAAGGCCCGCTTCGGGTCCGTCTATCTCGGCGACCGCCACGGCCCGGTTCAGCTCGACGATCGGCGAGCCGGTCAGACGACCCAGCTCACCGTACAGTGCGGCGATCTGGCGCTGGTCGCGCAGCTCCTCGGTGTGCAGGGAGGCAATCGCCGCTTGGACGACATACGGCCCTCGTCGGCCCAGGGCGAGGGCCCGGTGGAGCGCGGCCCGCCCCTCGGCAATCTGTTCGGTGTCCCAGAGCGACCGATCCTGGTCGGCCAGCAAGACGAGGTCGCCATCTCGAAATCGGGCATCGCGCCGAGAGTCGTTCAGCAACATCATGGCCACCAAGCCATAGGCCTCCGCCTCGTCAGGCATCAGCGTGACGAGGGCCCGGCCGAGCCACAGAGCCTCTGCGGCCAGGCCACCGCGGCCGCCGTAGCCCTCATTGAAGATGAGGTAGATAACGGCGAGCACGGCGGCGAGTCGATCGGGCAGCAGGTGGTCGGGAGGCACCCGGAACGGGATGCCGGCCGCCTTGATCTTGCGCTTGGCTCGCACCAGTCGCTGCGCCATCGTCTGCTCGGATACCAAAAAGGCGCGAGCGATCTCGTCGGTAGTGAGACCGCCCAGGGTCCTCAAGGTGAGCGCGACCTGTGCCTCGATGGCCAAAGATGGATGGCAACAGGTGAAGACCAGCTCGAGTCGCTCATCGGGAATCGTCGTCGCACCCATCGTGTCCCCCCCCTCTGCTTGCATCTGGAGCAGACTTGTCTTGGAAGCCAACGACCGCTCGCGACGAAGGCGATCGATGGCTCGGTTGCGGGCCGTCGTCACCAGCCAGGCCCGCCGGTTGGCGGGGTAACCGTCGAGCGGCCAGCGCTCAGCGGCGATAGCGAACGCTTCCTGCGCGGCCTCCTCGGCGAGGTCGAAGTCACCGAGAAGGCCGACAAGCGTGGCCAGCACACGTCCCCACTCCTCGCGGAACGTCTGCCCGAGGACCACTACCACTCCATGATGGGCCGGACCTCGATCGCCCCACCCAGGCGGGCTGCCGGGATCTGCGCGGCCAGCTCGATGGCCGCGTCGAGGTCGCCGGCTTCGTACACCAGATAGCCATTGAGCGCCTCCTTGGTGTCGACGAACGGACCGTCGGTTGTGATCGTCTTGCCGTCCTGCACCCGGACCGTGGTGGCCGTCTCGGGCAGCTGCAATCCGTTGCCAGGGGTGACGCCTGGCGTCTGGTTGATCGTCTGATACGCGGTGTAGATGTCCTGCTGTTCGTCTTCCGAGAGGGTCGCCCACGCTTCGGGGTCGAGCGGTGTCGGCGTCGTGCCCTGGTGAATCAGCAACATGTACTTCATCGTTTCCTCCTTGTCGGACGGTCACCCACTAGACGAACGAGAAGCTATGAATTCGACAGCTCAACGACAAACTTCAGCAAACGCGTTCCGTCACTGTTTAGAAACAGGTTCGCGCGGGCAATTTCCAATTTGTAAGATTTTCGGTTGTTCATGAAGACCGGATGCACTACAACTAATCGGGAACGCAATGTGAATGGGGGATGACATCGTGGGGAAGCTACGTAGGAACGGGGGACGCACAGTGATTAACAAGGGACGCGCAGTGGCGACGGTCGGACTGGTCGGCGGCCTACTCGGCTCAGTGGTGGGTGTCGGTGCCAGCCAATTGCCGGCCTCCGCAGCAACAGCGACCGTGTCCGTGAAGTCGTTCACTAACAACTTCTCGGCCATGAAGAACCTGACGTCCCTGGCTAAGTCAGGCAAGGGCAAGGTGGCTGTCATCCTCCCCGATACCGTCTCTTCGGCCCGCTACACCCAGTTCGACGCTCCCTACCTGAAAAGGGCGCTCCAAGCGGCCGGCCTGTCCACGTCCCAGTTCAGCATCCAAAACGCTCAAGGCAGTGACACCACTCAGCTCACCGACGCGCAGTCGGCCGTGGCTGGGGGCGCGAGCGTCCTGGTCGTGGACCCGCTCGATTCGGGCGTCGGTGCATCGATCGAGACGTACGCCAAGAGCCACGGTGTGGCGGTGATCGACTACGACCGGCTCACCCTGGGAGGGAGCCGCACGTACTACGTGAGCTTCAACAATGTGAACGTGGGCACGCTGTTGGGGAAGGGGTTGGTGGCTTGTGTTGCCGCCTGGAAGGTCGCCAAGCCCAATGTCGCCGTCATGGTCGGATCGCCCACCGACAACAACGCCACGCTCTTTGCCCAGGGCTACAACGCCGTGCTGAAGCCGAAGTTCAGCTCTGGTGCGTGGACACTGGCGGTACGGCCAGCCGGGACATGGGACCCGCCCACGGCCGAGACCGAGTTCCAGCAGGCATTGACCGCCCATCCAGCCATGAACTCTGTGCTGGTCCCCAATGACGATAACGCCGCGCCGATCATCACCTACCTGAAGACGTTGAACATCCCGGCCAACAAGTTCCCCACGACCGGACAGGACGCCAGCACGGTGGGGTTGCAGAACGTCATCTCGGGCTATCAATGTGGGACGGTGTACAAGCCCATCTACCTGGAGGCTCAGGCCGCCGCCGCTCTGGCTCTCTACCTGCGGGCAGGCAAGACCCCGCCGAAGGGTCTGGTGAACGGCTCGACCACCGACACGCAGTCCAACACCAAGGTCCCCTCGTCGTTGCTGACGCCCCAGTGGGTGACGCCGACCAATGTGGAGTCCACGGTTGTGAAGGACCAGTTCGTCACCGCTGCCCAGATCTGCACCGGAGCATTTGCCGCCGACTGCACCAAGTACGGCATCAAGTAGGGGCTGGCGGCCGCCGCGGTGGTGACCGACGTTATAGGGACCGGCAGCCCGACCGAGTACGCGCACGATGACGGTTGGCTGCTGAGCCTGCGCGGTATCTCCAAGAGCTTCGGTGCGGTCCAGGCCCTCCGGGACGTCAACTTCGATGTGGTGCCGGGGAAGGTGACCGCCCTCGTCGGGGACAACGGTGCCGGCAAGTCCACGCTGATCAAGACGATCTCGGGGATCTGGCAGCCGAGCGAAGGGGAGATGCTCTGGAAGGGCAAGCCGGCCAACGTCCGAACGCCCCGAGATGCCGACGCGCTGGGGATCGCCACCGTCTACCAGGACCTGGCCCTGTGCGACAACCTCGACATCGTCCAGAACATGTACCTCGGGCACGAGGAACTTCGATTCGGCCTGCTGGACGAGAACAAGATGGAGATCACTGCCCGCCAGGTCCTCACCGACCTCTCCGTCACCACCGTGCAGTCGATCCGCCAACCGGTCGGGTCGCTCTCGGGTGGGCAGCGACAGGCCGTGGCCGTGGCTCGGGCGGTGATGCGCGACGCTCAACTCGTGGTCATGGACGAGCCCACTGCCGCGCTCGGCGTATCGCAGACCGCCCAGGTCCTCGACCTCATCCGCAGATTGGCCTCCCGGAGCATCTCCGTTCTGGTGATCTCGCACAACCTCAACGACGTGTTCGCCGTGGCCGACCGGATCGCGGTCCTCCGCCTCGGTCACCTGGTCAGCAGCGGGCCGGTCGAGGACTATGACACCCAGAGCACCGTCGAGCTGATCACCACCGGCACGCTGAACGGCGGCGCCGCCGGCTCAGGGACCGACGCCAGCAGCGACCCGGAGGGGTGAGATCATGACGACAACGCCCAAGACCCCCTCCACCACCGAACCGCCGGACGAGGCCGAAGATGCCGCCGCCACGGTGAAGGCCGATCCCGGACGGCTCGGGGGCATCCCGATGCCCGAGGCCCTGCCGGACTCGACCTTCGGCCAGTACGCCACGGCATGGGCCAAGCGCATCCGCTACGGCGAGAGCGGCGTGCTACCCGTCGTCGCCGGGCTCGTCGTCCTAGTGGTGATCTTCCAGGTGCAGGACTCGATCTTCCTTTCGGCCGGCAACATCACCAACCTGCTCATCCAGGGCACGGTCTTCATCCTCCTCGGCATGGCCGAGGTCTGGGTGCTGGTCCTCGGTGAGATCGATCTCTCCGTCGGCTTCGTCGCCGGCATCGGGGCAGTCATCACCGCCATCCTGGTCGCACCACCCAACAACTGGCCTTGGTGGGCGGCCATCATCGCCGGGCTGGCGGCGACGTCCGCGATCGGTGCGCTCCAAGGTCTCTTGGTCATCAAGATCGGCTTGCCCTCCTTCGTCGTCACCCTGGCCGGCCTCCTCGGCTGGGAGGGGGTGCTCATCTACCTGGTCAACGGCCACGGCAGCGGCGGGACCATTTCCATTTCCAACAACGTCATCCTCGACCTAGTGAACGGCAACCTCAGCCCGACAGCCGGATGGATCGTGATGGTGGCCTCCGTCGCCGCATTTGCCGTGTTCACCATCTTCCGGGACCGTCGGCGGCGGGCCAGTGGTCTCGTTGCGCCCCCCCTGGCCATCACCATTCTCAAGGTGGCGGTGATGGCGGCCGCCGGCGTGGCACTTGTCCTTATCTGTAATACCAACCGCAGCAAATTCGCCGTCCTCAGCGGGGTGCCCTTTGCTGTGATCATCGTGGCTGCCTTCGTGGTCGCCTGGACGTTCCTGTTGACTCGAACGAGATTCGGGCGCTACTTGTACGCCATCGGTGGGAACGCCGAGGCGGCCCGGCGAGGCGGCGTCAGCCTCGGGTGGAACCGCTTCTGGGCCTTCACCCTCACCGGCCTGACGGCGGGCGCAGCTGGGATCCTCTATGCCTCGAGGCTGGGCTCCATCTCCAACAACATCGACGGCGGAACGCTCGTGCTCTACGCCGTGGCTGCCGCGGTGATCGGCGGAACGAGCCTGTTCGGCGGTCGGGGCAAGATGGTGCATGCCCTTCTCGGTGGCCTGGTCATTGCCACCATCTACAACGGCCTGGGGCTGCTCGGTATCGCCGCGGCCACCCAGTTCATGGTGACGGCACTGGTGCTGCTGGCTGCGGTGGCCATCGACGCGCTCGCCCGCCGGAGCCGCACCTCCAGCTAAGGGCCTGCACCCGCCCTCCTCCGGTTGGCCGGAGAGAACCCCGCAACAGCCCCGAACTGGCCGCGTCGGCGCGCCGGCGCTGGGCAACGATCGACCCCTCAGTCCCCATAAGGAGCGGCGGCGGTCGATCGATATATACGATCCGATATAATAGGACTCGTGGATGCTGCGACGATCATTCAGGCCGTTCGACGCAGACAGGGGCTGACCCAGGCAGAGCTGGCGCGGCGAGCGGGCACATCCCAACCGGTGATCTCGGCATACGAACATGGTCGGCGCGACCCGACCTACCAGACCTTGCGCAAGCTGGTGGAAGCTGGAGGTGAGCGGCTCCACGTGGACACGGTCCTTCCCGGACCCGACCTGCCACCATCCGGTGACGTCCAGGAACATGCCCGTCGCCTGCTCGAGGTGCTGACACTGGCTGACGCCATTCCCGTTCGTCCACGCAGCTCGGTGCTGACAGCGCCTCGGCTTGTCTCGACGTGACCACGTTGACGCTGGCTCAACGGGTTCTGGCCATCGAAGGTGCCCTGTCCGAGGTACCTCACGCCTTCGGAGGTGCGCTGGCCCTGGCCTACTATGCCGAGCCGCGGGCGACGATCGACATCGACGTCAATGTGTTCGTCCCGCCTGAACGATTCGACGAGGTCGCGGTACCTCTCGTTCAACTTGGTGCAGCCGCCGATGATCCATCGGTTGCGGCACTGATTCATCGTGACGGTCAGGCCAGAGTCATGTGGGATGCAACACCGATCGACCTCTTCTTCTCCTACGACGCCTTCCATGACGCCGCGGCCGCAGCACGCCATTCGGTGCCCTTCGGTGACGGGGCCATCCCAATCCTTGCCGCCGATCACCTGATCGTGTGCAAGGCGGTCTTCAATCGGCCCCAGGACTGGGTCGACATCGAGGCCATGCTCGCAGCCCAGGCCACTATCGACGCGGCCAAAGTCTTGCGATGGGTGGCACGTATCGCTGGTGACGAGGACCCGCGCTACAACCGGATAGCGGCGATCCTCATGCGTCGCTGAATCGGATCGAGCTGCGGTGGGTCGGGCAAGAAAGGTGAGAGCCCGGGCCGACGGCGGGGCGCTGATCGTGGCGCCAGGTGGGCAACTCGAATCGTGAAATGCCGAATGGACGGTAGACCGTGACGTTGGTCAGTCACTAGATCGATTACAACGCAATATCCTTTTGATCTATCAACTGGCACACTGAGGGCGTGGATGATGCGATCGACTCACCTGAAATCCTGGTGCCACCTCGCCTAGGCCGACGAGAGCGGAAGAAAGCCCAGACCAGGCAGAAGATCATCGACGCAG
>JAUTXB010000268.1 GCA_030838245.1 Acidimicrobiaceae bacterium | reverse complement strand
GTCTCCAACCACGGCGCGCCATCGGCCACGGTCTTTCACCCGATCACCATTGGGGGCGCCCCCGCCTCGGGCTACTATGAGGCAGCTGCTGACGGTGGCATCTTTGCCTATGGTTTCCCCTCTCTCGGGTCCATGGGCGGCCAGCACCTCAATGCCCCGGTGGTCGGAGTGGCCCTCGCCCATCAGGGCGGTGGCTACTACGAGGCAGCTTCTGACGGAGGCATCTTCTCCTTCGGCGCACCGTTCATGGGATCACTGGGGGGCCAGCACTTGAGCTCACGCATCGTCGGCATCGCCACTGCGGCCTCCGGCTACTGGCTGACCTCGGCTGAGGGCAAGGTCTACCCATTCGGCACACCGGACAAGGGCTCGATCGGGACTCACCTCAACGCAGCCATCGTCGGAATCACGGCCACCCCTGACGGCCAGGGGTACTGGTTGGTAGCTGCCGACGGCGGCGTGTTCAGCTTCGGCGACGCCACCTTCTACGGCTCAGAGGGCGGTACGCACCTCAACGCTCCGGTAAGAGGTATCGCGGCGACCCCGAGCGGCCAGGGGTACTGGTTGGTGGCCGCCGATGGCGGCGTGTTCAGCTTCGGCGACGCCATCTTCTACGGCTCAGAGGGCGGAATGCACCTCAACGCCCGCATGGTAGGCATCTCGGCCACCGCCAGCGTCAAAGTCTACCGGTTGGTCGGCGCAGACGGCGGCATCTTCACCTTTGGTGATGCCGCCTTCCTCGGTTCCATGGGCGGCCAGCACCTCAATGCCCCCGTCGTCGGGATCGCCGGCTCGTAACCAGGTCAGCTGTCTTCGGAATCACCGCGACGGGGTTCCTGGTCCGATCGGACGGAGTCCGGAGCACATGCGCCTCCACGGCCTGGGTGGTGAAAAGAGCGGATCACCGCACCGCGCCCGGAAAGCCTTATCAGCCGCCGGTCACCGTCTCTGCTGCCGCGGCGAAGGCCGGATCGCCGGTGGCCCGCGTGCCTCGGAGACAGGCCTCGACCAGCTTGACCTGGTGGGGGTCACCGCTCTGCTCGGCTATGCCGATCAGCTCGGCCGGGTCGGTGCCTGCCGCCTCGGGCGCCTCGGTCGGCCTGATACCGGCGTAGAGGGCGCCGTGCTCGGCCCGGACCTGGGCCAACCCGGCAAGGCCGGCCGTCTCGGGAATGTGGTCGACAAAGATCTCGACGGCCATGGCCCCGGTCACCCCGTGGAGGTTCAAGATGTTGGGGCGGGTCAGGTACCGGCGAGCGCCGTCGGCGGCCGCATCGACGACCGCTAACCGAACGTCGTCGTCATCGCTGGTTGTCTCGGCCACGGGCTGACCGGGCGTGAAGTGGGCGGCCCAGTACCCCAGGGCCCGGGCCAGCTCGGCCTGACGGGGCGCGGTGTCAGCCGCATCGATGGCTCGCACCGCGTGGGCCGATCGGATGGCGGCATGGAACAGGGCGACGGCCAACGATGGCATCAAGCGCGGCACCCACACCTCGACGACGGTCGGCCACCCGAACTCGGCGATCGACCGCTCGAAGTACCCGATCCATTCCGGCAGGCGCCGGTAGACGCCGAGCGCTTCCTGCCATTCGAAGTTGACCGGGGCGACCGGGTCGACGGCGGTGCCGCCCGCATTGGCGAACCGTCGGGCCCAGCTATCGATGGCCTGGTCGCAACCCTCCGCGGCCAGGGCCTCGCAGGCCATGGGCCCGTGGTTGATGAATCCGTTGGGCAGCTCGAAGCCGGCTGCACCCAGCCGCTCAAAGGCCTCGTCCAATGCCGTCGAAATCGTGATCATGTCGTCCTCCCGTTCGGTAGGAAGGACTCTAAATGTTCAAGTGGACTTGAAGTCAAGCCCTTTCTGTTTGATCCACGACGGCGGTGCTGGCGGCTCCGGATGGGGTCAGTCGAGGCCCCAGCTGGTCCACGAGGAGGGCGGCCCGTCGGGGACGATCACCAACAGGACCCGGTTCTCGGCCTCGAGGCCCTGCCGCAGCTCGGCGCCGTCTGGGACGGGGCGCCCGTACTTCTCCCGGATGGTCCGGAAGTAGGGCAGGCCCCGGTCGATGTCCTCCCAGAGCTCGACTGTCCCTTTCACCATCACGGCGCGGAAGCCCGTCGAGTCGTCGACCAGCAGCTCTGCCCTTGGGTCGCGCCGGAAGATGGCGTACTTGGCCCTGTCCTTCGTGGTCGAGACGTAAAAGCGCTCCCCGTCGAAGTAGAACCAGTTGGGGGTCAGGTGGGGCCGGCCGTCTTTTCGGATGCCGCCCACGACCAGGTTGCGTCGCTCTTGGAGGAAGGCGTCGAGCTTCTCCGGTACGGCCATCGGGCGTCCCTAGGAGGCGATCAGCTCGAGGGCGTTGTCCCGCATGATCCGTTTGATGCTGGGCGCATCCAAGCTGGCGATGCACTCGACGTACTCCTCGGGCATGTGGTTGCCCTCGGGATGGGGCCAGTCCGACCCCATGAGCACGTGGTCCACGCCGATCAGGTTGGCCAACCCGATGACGTCCTCTTCGGGGAACGGCGAGATCCACACGTTCTGCTTGAAGACCTCCGACGGCCGGACATCGAGCTTCTGGCCGAAGGCCTCGATATGGCGCTCGAGCATGCCGCCGGCGTGGTCCAAGGAGTGGAGGAAGTACGGCACCCACGTGCAGCCCATCTCGATGCTGGCCACCTTGATGTTGGGGAACCGCCCGAAGAAGTTGCCGAGGATGAGCGACATGAGCGTGTCCATGATCGGCCGCTCGCCGGGGGTGAGGGCCTGCTGCAGGGTGGCCAGGTAGCCCTTGTCCTCGACGGGCGGCTGGCAGTACATCGTCTCAAAGGCGGCATCGTAAGGGGACTGGCCTCCGATGGCGTGGTAGCTCTGCAGGATGCCGGCCTCGTTGACTCGGGCGTAGAACGGGTCGAAGTAGGGATCGGCCGGGGTGCGGCCGTAGAGCGGGCCGGGCCGCAGGCACACAGCCCTGGCGCCGCGATCGAGTACCCACTCGAGCTCCTGCACGGCCCGGTCGACGTCGAGCATGGGAATCACCGGGATGGCGAAGATCCGGTTCTCGAAGTTGAAGCCCCAGTCGGTGTCGAGCCAGGTGTTGAAGGCCCGGAAGACGCGGTACATCATGTCGACGTCGTCGTACATGAGGTGCTCCACGCACTGGCCGAGGGTGGGGAACATGAGGATGCTCTCGACGTTCTGCTGGTTCATGGTCAGCAGGCGCGGCTCACGCTCGCGGTAGACGGGGGTGAGCGGCTCGAGCTCGCCGTACTTCTGGGCCATGGCGGCGCTGGCCGGGCGGTGACCCTCCTCGAGCTGCTTGAGGTGGTCATGGAACGCCCCGGGCCGCGAGATGGGGTTGAAGGTCGGGTTGGGCACCCCGGTGGACTTGCGGTCCCCGAAGTAGAGGTGCTTGCGCTTGCCGTCGGTCATCCACCGGACATGCTTGCGGACCTTTTCGTCGGCGAAGCGGAGGAACGCGTCGTCGGCCTCGTAGTAATGGTTGTCGGCGTCGAAAATCTTGTAGTCCATGGCCATCCCCCGTCCGGTCTCAGGTGAGACCACCGTTGCCTCTATCTTGAGTGTTCGACCGCTACCTCGTCAACCGACCGTTTGGCAGTCGTTGGGCCCATCTCCCCACGTTGCGGCCAGTTGTGGCTCATCTGACCGGGCTGGGCCTTCCCTGTGAGCCTGCCTACGTCAGTTTCGTCGCCGGGACCGACGACAGACGTCCGTCCCGTCGGAGCTCCACCACGGCCGGTACGGGGTTGGGGTCGGCGAACAGGCCCTCGTCGGCGTAGTCGGTGGGCCGGCCGGTGGCATCGACCACCCACCACGAGGCTTCGAGGGCGATTCCGTTGGGGTCGGTGAAGTAGACCGACCGGATGAAGCCGTGGTCGACGACGTCGGTCACCTCCGACCCTGCCGTCTTCAGCCGGTCCCGAAGGGCCATCAAGGCGTCCTCGTCGGGCACGTTAAAGGAGAGGTGGTCGAACTGGACCGCCCGAGGATCGGGCATGCCGGCCGGCTTGGCGAACGGCTCGAGCTCTACCCCCTGGTACTCGAAGAAGGCCACGGTGTTGCCGGGTCCGAATTCGAAGAAGTAGTGACGAAACGACTCGTTGCCCAGGTCAGCCACCAGACGGGCACCCAGGACCCCGTGGTAGAAGCGGACGGTGGCGTCCATGTCGGTGGTGACCAAGGCCAGATGGTTGATGCCTCGCCAGTGCGGCGCCTCTGGCCCGTCGTAGGGGAGTGCATCCATGTCCTCAACGGTACGCCCAACGAGCACCCTTGACAACGGCAAGGTCAGCTGCCGTTATCCCGATGGTCGACGCCGTAGCGCATCAGGTTCTTGGGATCGAGGCGCCCCTGCAACTCGGCGAGCGAGTCCTGCTGCGTCGGATCGGTGGAGGTCCGGGTGGCTGCGCGGCGCCGCTGGCCGGAACCGAAGTTGAAGAGGGTCCCGGTGGCCCGATGGGGGCGGATCGCCTCCATGAGCTCGCGCTGCTCTACCGTCTCGCCGACCTTCGGTTCGGTGGCCGCGGCGATCGACGAGAGGAGGAACTGGTGTTCGCGGTTGCCCATGACCGAGTAGCCGTTGGCGTTGGCGGTCACCGCGCCACCCACGTGGCGGATCTCGCTGAACACCACCGGCGGCGGGCCCCCCGTCGGGAAGGTGTGGCTGGCGATCGCCGCCGCTAGCTCACCGTCGACGCCGGTCAAGAAGCAACCGTCATCGGCGAAAGGCATCGGGTCGACAGGGTCGTTGCTGATGGTCGCCGAGTCGGCAAAGGACATGTCGTCCCACAGGTCCATCGCCGGTGGCAAGGCGCTCCGGAAGGCGTCGACGAATCGCCGGCCCTCGGCGATGTCGCCGCACCAGCAGCCACGCACGAACATGAACGACTGCCCGCGCAGTGGCTCCGGCACCTCGGGGAACGGAGGGAAGTTCATGAAGACCAACGAGGATGTGAGGTCGTCGGGGGCCTCGCTTACCCACTGCGCATAGCGCTCGGCGACTTCGACTGCTGCAGTCGCCGGGTAGGCGAGGTTGCCGGCGTAGACGGTGGTGACGGGGAACAGGTTGATCTCCATCGCCGTGACCACGCCCAGGGCGCCGCCCCCGCCACCCCGGAGGGCCCGGAACAACTCGTCGTTCTCGGTCGCCGATGCCCGTACCGTCTCGCCGTCGGGTGTGACCACCTCGAAGGAGCGAACGGCATCACACGCCGGTCCGTACTTGCGGGTCAGCCACCCGATGCCACCGCCGAGCGTGAGGCCCACGGCCCCCACCGTCGACGAGGAACCGAGGAGGGGTGCCAGGCCGTGCTCCTGGGCGGCGGCCAGCACCGGTCCGGCCCTGGTCCCGGCTCCGACAGTGGCCGTGCGGGCATCCGGGTCGATGGTGATGCCGTTCATGGCGGTGGTCACGATGAGCAGCCCGTCGACTGGGAGGACGGACCCGTGTCCGGTGGCCTGCACGCCGACGCCCAGGTCGGCATCGGCGGCAAAGCGGACCGCGGCGGCCACGTCCGATGCATCCTCGGCCACGACGACGACGGCCGGCGTGTGGACGGCGACGACGTTGAACGAAGCGATGGCGATGGCGTAGTTCGCATCGTCGGCGGTGAGGACGCGTCCGCTGACCTGGCGGCGGAGCTCGTCCAGTGATTCGGGAGAGGGGGTTGGGCGGTCGGGCATGGTCTGGCTCTTCTCTGGTCGTGGTGGGTGAGAACGTCAACATCCCATAACGGAACGCTCACGTTCCACAATGGGCTCAACGATCGCAATGCTGGCGGCATGAGTCCCGATGCAACTCCAGGATCAGGTGCCCGTGTCCGGACCCAGAGTGCCATTCTCACGGCGGCTGCGTCGGTGCTGGCTCGAGATCGGACGGCGACGCTACCGGACATCGCCGAGGCGGCCGATGCCGGACGTACCACGTTGCACCGCTACTTCCCCGATCGGGAGACGCTCATCCGGAGCCACGGGGGAGGACTCGATCTGCTCGGTCCAACGGTCGCTCAGTGAGGCCGCGCTCGACCAGGGCTCACCGGTGGATGCCATGCGGCGGGCGGTGGCAACGATGGTGGCCGTGGGCGACCGCCTGATGTTCCTCTTCGGCGACCCCGGTGCGCTGGAGGCCTTCGGAGCCATGGGGGCGGCCATGCGTGTTCGTCCGAGAGCGCTATCTCTGCGTCAGTGGGCCCAGTCGGCGAAGACGGGTGCGGCGTTGAAGATCAGCGCCGGGCTGGCATAGCGGGCCTCGGGAACGGCATACAGCGCCTCGATCCCGACCCGGTAGTCCTCGTACCCGGCCACCAGGCCGGCGATCTCCTCCTCGCTGGGGGCCAAGTTGGCCGCGGCCAGCAGGCTCCGCACTGTGGTCTCGGTGGCGTCCATGCATGCTCCAATCGGTGTGGTGGTGGTTGCGTGTGTGGCGTTGGATCTCAGCCGCACGTCGCGTCGGTCAGGATGCGCCGGCCATGGACTCGGTCAAGATGCCGGGCAGTTGGAGGTGCCAGTCGGTACGCGTCTGGTAGGCATCGCCGGCCTTGAGGGCCGTGCCCTCTTCGAAGGGACGGGCCCCCAGCTGGAGTGACAGCGGCAGGCCGTCGTCGGTGAAGCCCATGGGCAGCGCCAGGGCCGGGTTGCCGACGGCATCCCAGTACCCGGTGAACACCATCTTCATGATGTTGCCCATCCGACGCTGGAGCATCCCCTCATGGGTGAGTGCCCCGATGGCCGAAGTCGGGGTGGCGACCAGATCGACCGTCTCGAGCGTCGCCGCCAGCTTCTCTTGGGCGACCCGACGGACACGAGCCGCCTGCACGTAGTCGGACCCGGACGACAGGGCCCCGCGGGAGATGTTGGCCCGGCTGAGGGCGTAGTAGTCCTCCCACTTCGTGGTCAGGTCGTTGTGGTGGTAGGCCAGCGCCTCGGCCGCCATCATGACCCAGAGCGCAGTGGTGACCTCGTCGTACAAGGGAAGGGTCACCTCCACGATGTCTGCGCCCAGGTCGGCCAGGGTGGCGATGGCAGCGTCGAAACATCCTCGGAGAGCGGGATCGGACTGCTCGGGGAAATGGTTGGTGAGCTCGACGCCGATCCTCATCCCGCTGAGGTCCCCGGTCAGCGCGCCGACGTAGTCGTCGACGGGGCGGTCGACACACGACTCGTCGCTCGGGTGATAGCCGGCGATGACGGCCAGCATGGCCGCGCAATCCCGAGCCGATCGGGCCAAGGGCCCGATGTGGTCGAGGCTGTACCCGAGTGGCACACAGCCGGACTTCGGGACCCGACCGAAGGTCGGCATCAATCCGGTCACGCCGTTCCACGCCGCCGGGATCCGTATGCTGCCCCCGGTATCGGTGCCGATCCCGGCGAAGACCAGTCCGGATGCAATGCCGTTCCCGGTGCCGGCGCTCGATCCTCCGGGGGACCGTTCCAGGTTCCAGGGGTTCTTCGGGATGGCGAAGGGTTTGGATGCGTCCGGAGATCCGATGGCGAACTCCGACGTGGTGAGCTTGCCGGTGATGACCGCGCCCGCGGCCTTGAGCCGGGCCACCACCGGGCCGTCCTTCCCCGCGCCCCATGCCCGATCGAGAATCAAGCTGTTTGCCGTGGTCGGCCCCTCGGCCATGGCCAGGATGTCTTTCACCCCGATGGGGATGCCCTGATACGTCCCCTTGTCGATCCCGTTGGCGAAGTCCTCGTCGGCCTGTTCGGCCTGCGCCATGGCGTAGTCGTCGAACCGGGTCACGTAGGTGCCCGTCATCGGATCGAGGATGTCGGCCCGGGCGATCATCGCTGCGGTGAGGCCGACGCTGGTGGTCTCGCCTGCCCGCAGGGCGGCGGCCGCCTCGGTGACCGTGAGCGGAAGGTCGGTGCGTTGCAAGTTGTCAATGGCCATGGTCTT
>JAUTXB010000026.1 GCA_030838245.1 Acidimicrobiaceae bacterium | reverse complement strand
CGACATCGGTCGACGGCACCAGCCCCAGCGACTGGATCTCGGCGGTTGCCCGCGCCACCAACTCCTCGTCGGAACTGGTCCACAGCTCGTCCCCCTCGAAGACGAAGTACTCCATCCCGAGACAGGTGCGGCCGTCTTTGACCATGAACGGCGACCAGGAGCCGAAGTTCTGGATGCGCCCCACCTTGACATCGGTGGCATGGATGTAGATCCAGTTGTCGGGGAACCCGGACGCCTCGGGAACGACCAGGGCCACCGTCAGGAAGTCCCGGTAGTGCAGGTCCTTGCCCGCCGCCAGCACCGCGGCCGGCGGTGGGGGGTCGATGGCCCGCACCAATGCGGCCATTGGCATGGTGGAGATCACGTGCGACGCAGCAACATGCTCGGTCGATCCGTCGGCCAGTGCCACGGTGACCCCGGTGGCCTTGCCCCCGTCGATGTGGATGGCACGGACCTCGGTATTCATCCGGACGATGGCACCGTCCTTTTCGACCAGGTCCCGACACCGCTCCCACATCATCCCCGGGCCGAGCTTGGGGTACTGGAACTCCTCGATCAACGAGGTGATGTCCTTTTGGTTGCGGCTCGGGGTGATGGCGTTGAGCACGGCCTTGCCCAGGTCGAGGTTCTTGACCCGTTGGGCGGCCCAGTCGGCCGGCATGTCGCTCACCGGGACCCCCCAGACCTTCTCGGTGTACGTCTTGAAGAAGGTGCGGTAGAGGCGCCAGCCGAACCTGGCCACCAGCCAGCCCTCGTAGTTGTTCTGGTCCTTGGGCGGTCGGATCCGAGCCCACAAGTACGAGAGACCGCATAAAAGCGCCTCCCAGAGCCCCAGATTGCCCAAGGCGTTCCCCGCTTTGAGGGGGTAGTCGTAGAACTTGCCCCGGTAGAAGATGCGGCTCATGCGGGGGCGCAACAGGAAGTCCTCGGGTGGGAGGACCTCGTGCCAGAAGTCTTCCACCGGCCGGACCTTGGTGAAGAAACGGTGGCCGCCGATGTCGAATCGCCAGCCGTCTCGTTCGACCGTACGGCTGATCCCCCCCACCACGTCGTCCGCTTCGAGGACGATGACCGGGTCCCCCCGCTTGACCAGCTCGTATGCGGCGGTCAGCCCGGCCGGACCAGCGCCGATCACCACGATCGGGTCGCGTGGCCCTTCGGTCGAAGGTTCCTTGTGCTCGACAGCTGGGACCACTACATCAATCCGATCTCGCTCGTGTGCCTGACCCGTTTGGCGGGAAAATCGTCCTACTTGGCACCGACCGCCGGAACAGGTGGGTCCGGTTGCGTCGGCGTGGACACTGAATCTTCACCCAGCGTGCACGCCGGTCGCCTGGCCGGATGCCCCCATGTCGGACGGTGCCATGCGTCGACCCGGTCCCGGGGCAGGTTACTGGCTCGTGCCTGACCGCTGGCGGACGGGCACGAGAATCGAGAGTACCTGGTCCGGCGGCTGGTCGTCGCCGGTGGGCTCCGAAGCCGGCTGAGTCAGGGGACGACCACGTTGACGAACGATAGGTATGCATAGGCCGCCATCCCCACGGCTGCCACCACCAGCACGATGACCTCCACCCGGCGTCGGGATGTCCACATGGACCCGGCGATGACCAGGGGGAAGGCACTGAGGGCGTAGCGCTCAAACGAGTCGAGGTTGGACGAGGTGAGAGAAACGGCCAGCACGACGGCGGCAAATGCGCCGTAGGAGACAGGGAGCCGACGAAAGGCCACTACCAGCAGGATCAGGCAGACGATCACCCAGGGGACGTGCAGCGCGCTGCCCAGATGGTGCCCGTGGAACACCGCAGCCACGTTGTGCCCCACTGTCGCGAAGGGGTCGGACAATCGGCCCCGGTGGCCACCCTGCTCTTGGACCCGGAACGGGAGGAAGGCGTCGCCGAAGTTGGTGCCGACCCAGGCCAGAAAGGCCCCGGTCCCGACGGCCGGAGCCACCACGGCGGCCACGCGGTCGACCACCTGTCGGGCCGAGCGTCCGTCCTGACGGCCCTGCCACGCCTCGATAGCGGCCGGGATGATCAGCAACAGGCCGATCGGTCGGACCGCCCCGGCGACCAGGCCGGCCCCCGCCGCCCACCACCATCGTCGGGACCGGAGGGCCAAGAAGGCCACCGTGGTGCAGAGCAGCAGGGTTCCTTCGGCGTACCCCAGGACCAGCGTGTACGCCGGCGGGGCGAGGGCCAGCAGCCAGACGCTCCTCCGAGCCAGCTCCCGGTCCCCCGTCTCCCGCTGCACCAACAGGAACAGCACGGCCATCCCGGCCAGGGCGAAGACGTTGGCGACGACAACCACGGCCGCCCCGGTCCCGATCCCCGGGATCCATCCGAGGGCACGGGCAATCATGGGGAACACCGGGAAGAACCGCAGTGACTCCTGCCCCGACGCGGCGTACCCATGCCCGGCTATGGACTGATACCAGCCGGCGTCCCACCCCAGAAGCCCTTGGTGGGCGCGGGCGACGGCAGCGGCGTTGTGGGGTCGGGTACTCGAGACGGTGAGCCGGGCGACCAGGAGAGTCCCGACGACGACGATCCGGCTGAGGCCCCAAGCCGGGAGAGCCACGAGGATGGCGCGACCGAACGTCCGCTCCCGGGTGCCCACCGGACCGGTCAGGGTTTGGTTGGTGCGTACTGCACCAGCCCCATGGGTTGGTAGAACTGCGCCGTGTGACCGGTGAGCAGAGAAGTTGACTGGAGTTTCGTGTCGTAACCCAGGGTCTGGAGAATCTGCTCGCACTTGGTGCCGAAGGTCTGGTAGCTGCCGAACCAGACCACAAAGATCTGATGCGTGGGCCCGGCCATGCGCTCCAGCTGGTCGGCGAAGCGCACCGGCGATCCCTGATTTGACGCGGTGGAGTAGTCGACCCAGTTCACGTACGTCGGGCCCGTTCCCCGGGGGAAGGTGATCTGTTGATAGCGGCCCTGGGGCAGCAACCGGTTGACCGCCGGCCCCAGCTGATCCGGGCAGTAGGCGATGACGTCTCCGGGCTTCGCCCGGGGAGCCAATGCGGCGGCCACTTGGCCGGCCTGGGTCCGATTGGTGGTGATGTTGGGAATCGCGCCGGCCAATCCAGCGACCACGGCCACGGCCAGGATCACGGCCCGAATGCGGAGATCGAGAAAGGTGGACAGGCCCAGCGCCACCAGCAAGATGAGCGGGATGAACACGATCGATGCGTAGCGGGCATCGAACGCGCTGTTGGAGATGAACCCACCGACGATGGCCAAGCCCAAGGTACCCACGACCACGACGGCCATCGGCCGCCCCAGTGGACGGGTGCGGATATCGATGTCGATGTGGCGCCGGTTGACGGCCATGCCGAACACGCCGAGTCCGGAAAGGGCGAAGAAGATGAGGGCCAGGACCCGCCCCT
>JAUTXB010000236.1 GCA_030838245.1 Acidimicrobiaceae bacterium | reverse complement strand
TTGGAGGGCGGCCCCGGTGCCTGGGAATGGCTCCCACCCGAGAAGCCACCGCCGAGCGGCACCGAGCGCACCGACAGTGACGAGGACACCGACCGGCTCTTTCAGCTGGAGTGATCCGGCACGGCCGCAACACTGCCGTGAGCCAGGATCCACCGTCATGACCAGATGAGGGCGTTGCCCGCACGACTTTTCCGCGACCTCAACTGACTGCAGATGCAAACCACTATCGACCCGCGCTCTAGCAGCGGCGTCGGCCCCTTCAGAATTGATGAACTTCAGACCCTCAGGACTGAACGGTGTGCACGTCGCTGATACCGGGCGCGGCGCGAAGCCGACTGAGAACGTCGTCAGGCGCCAACCGATCCGTGGTCAATATCATCAGCGCCGTGTGGCCGGTGGCAGACGGGCCCACAGCCATCGACGAGATGGACACGTCGGCCTCACCGATGATTGTGCCGACCACGCCGATCATGCCGGCCCGATCGTCATTGCGAACGACCAACATGTTGGGAGCGGGAGGAACCTCGACGGTGTGGTCGTCGACCATGACCAGACGCGGCTCGGTACGGGGGCCGGTCAACGTCCCGGCAACCGAGTGGTCGCTGCTCCGTAACGTGATCAGGTTCACGTAGTCCTGAGCGGTGACTGTCGACGTCTCCCGGATCACCAGGCCACGCTCGGCGGCCAGCTGGGGTGCGTTCACATACGACACCGGCTCTTCGGTTCCGGCGGCGAAGATCCCCTTCAGAATGGAAAGGGTGAGGATCCCGGTGCCGGCTCCGGCCAGACCACCCTGGTCCTCGATATCGAGAACGTCAGGTAGGCCGTCGTTCAGGCAGGAGAAGATCCGGCCGAGCTGCTCGGACAAGCCCATGAAAGGCCGCACGGTCTCGGACACGTCGGTGGCCGACACGTTCACGGCAAAGGGGACGAAGTCGCCGTTGAGCGCCAGAATGACCTGTTCGGCGATGGTCACTCCCGCCTTGTCTTGCGCTTCGGCTGTCGAGGCCCCGAGGTGGGGCGCCACGATGACCGACGGTAGCTCGAAGAGAGGCGACTCGGTCGTCGGCTCCTTGGCGAACACGTCGAGACCTGCCCCTTGGATCTGACCGTCCTTGATGGCGTCGGCCAACGCGTCCTCATCGACGATCCCGCCTCGGGCGGTGTTGATGATCCGCAACCCTGGCTTGGCCTTGGCCAGCAGGTCGCGACCGAATAAGCCGATGGTGTCGGGCGTCTTGGGCAGATGGATGGTGACGAAGTCCGCCTCGGCCACCAGCTCCTCGATGCCCATGAGATCCACACCCATGTGCTTGGCCCGGTCAGCCGAGACATAGGGGTCGTAAGCCACAAGGTGCATGCCGAACGCCATCGCTCGCTGGGCCACCAGGGCTCCCACCCGGCCCAGGCCGACCACGCCGAGTGTCTTGCCGTAGAGCTCGACGCCCGTCCACTTGGAGCGCTCCCACTTGCCGGCCACCAGGGCGGAATGGGCCTGGGGGATATTGCGGGCTTGGGCCAGCAGCAAGGCCATGGCCTGTTCCGCAGCGGACAGGATGTTCGACTGCGGTGCGTTCACCACCATGACACCGCGATCGGTAGCCGCAGCCACATCCACGTTGTCGAGGCCAATGCCCGCTCGGCCCACCACCACCAGGTCGGTTCCTGCAGTGAGGACCTCGGCGGTGACCGTGGTTGCCGACCGGATGATCAGCGCGTCGGCTCCGACGACGGCAGCGACCAGCTCATCGGGGGACAGCCCCAGCTGTTCGTCCACCTCGGAGCCCGACTCAGCCAGCAGATCGAGGCCTCGTTGCGCCAACTTCTCGGTGACGAGCACCCTACCCATGGTGTTCCTTCCTCTCAGGCACGTCCCCCCAGCGCGCGTATTCCAACCAGCATCCCAGGTCGTGAACCTGCGTGAACCGGCGTGGACTCTCGTGGACTGGCTTCGACCCTAAGGCCTAGCTCGCTTCGCCGAACAACTTCGACAGGCGAGTGACTCCCTCGATCAAGTTCTCGTCACCCAGCGCATAGGACATCCGGAAATACCCGGGCGCGCCGAACGCCTCCCCCGGGACCACCGCCACCTTGGCTTCGTCAATGGCCAGTTCGGCCAGCTCAGCGCTCGACGAAGCTTGGCGACCACGGATCTCCCGGCCGATCAGCCCCCTTACCGAGGGGAAGGCGTAGAAGGCGCCCTTCGGCTCGATGCATGTGACCCCGTCGATCTCGTTCAGCATCGTATGGATGGTGCGCCGACGTCGATCGAAGGCCTTGCGCATCTCGGCCACTGCGGTCAGGTCGCCGGCGACGGCAGCCAGCGCGGCCCGCTGCGACACGTTGGCCACGTTGGAGGTCTCATGGGACTGGAGGTTGGTCGCCGCCGTCACCACGTCGGTCGGACCGATGAGCCAGCCCACTCGCCAACCGGTCATGGCGTACGTCTTGGCCACGCCGTTGACCACGATGCAGCGATCGACCAGTTCGGGCACCACCACCGGCATGGAATGGTGCTCGACTCCGTCATAGGTGAGGTGCTCGTAGATCTCGTCGGTGATCACCCAGATGTGATGGTCGACGGCCCAGCGGCCGATGGCCTCGATCTCCTCACGGGGGTACACCGACCCGGTCGGGTTCGAGGGCGAGACGAACAGCAGGACCTTGGTCCTGTCGGTCCGAGCCGCCTCGAGCTGGGCGATCGACACCCGGAACTCGCTCGACTCGTCGGTGGGGATCACCACAGGAACGCCGCCGGCCAGGGCGATCGACTCGGGATAGGTGGTCCAGTAGGGGGCGGGAAGCAAGACCTCGTCGCCCGGATCGCACAGGACGGCGAAGGCGTTGGCGATGGCCTGCTTGCCCCCGTTGGTCACCAGAATTTGGGACGGTGTGACTTCCAGGCCGGAATCCCGGCGGGTCTTCTCCACCAGGGCCTCCCGGAGGGCGGGCAGCCCCCCAGTAGGGCTGTACTTGTGGGTCTTGGGGTCCCGGCACGCCACCACGGCCGCCTCCACGATGTGCTCGGGCGTGGAAAAGTCGGGCTCGCCAGCACCGAAACCGATCACGTTCTCGCCCAGGGCCTGGAGCGCCTTGGCTTTGGCATCCACGGCCAGGGTGGCCGAGGGGGAAACAGCAGCAATTCTCTGGGAGATCCGGCGCTCCGGAGCGGTGCCGCTCGTGCCGGTTTCGGTCTGCGATGCCATAGCTGCCATGATCGCATACGTGACCGATACCCCCGACATCATCATCCCCGACAACCTGCGACCCACCGACGGCCGCTTTGGAGCCGGCCCCTCGAAGGTCCGCCAAGCCGCCATCTCGGACCTGGCCGCCGCGGCTCCCCACCTCCTCGGGACGAGCCACCGCCAGAAGCCGGTGAAATCGTTGGTGGGCAGCGTGCGAGCTGGCCTCCGCGACCTCTTCTCCCTCCCCGACGGCTACGAGGTGGTCCTGGGCAACGGAGGCACGACATGCTTTTGGGACGCAGCCACTTTCGGGCTCATCGAGCAGAAGAGTCAGCACCTGAGCTTCGGAGAGTTCTCGTCCAAATTCGGCGCGGCCGCGGCCGCC
>JAUTXB010000232.1 GCA_030838245.1 Acidimicrobiaceae bacterium | reverse complement strand
CCGGCCGCCATTCCGGCCAACTGTCGCAACGACCTGCTCGCGGTCGACGGCAAACCCGTCTGGATCTCGATCTCCGGGTCGACCCAGACCGCCCTGGCCCGGACCAACCCGTTGGATGTCTCGCTGTGCGGCCCCGACGCCGGTGGGATCTCGCTCTCGGCCGGGACCCACACGCTCACGTCCGCCTACGGCGACACGTTGGTGAACCACCAGCTCACCACCGGTTTCGACCTCGATCGGATCGCCCTCGACTCAGCGCCCGGTGGTAGCCCGGCAACACCGGTGTCGGCCTCGGCCATCGCCGCCCCGGCCGCCCAACCGGCTCCGGCGGTCGACGTGACCTCCAAGACGGCAACCACCGTCCACCTCCGGGTGAGCGGGGCAAAGGCCCCCTTCGAGCTGGTCATGGGCCAGAGCATCAACGGTGGCTGGACGGCCAACCTGGCTGGCGCCGGGGCCCTCGGGCAACCCGTGCTGATCGACGGGTTCGCCAACGGCTGGAAGGTCACCGGTGCCGACCTGGCCAAGGCCGGGTCCACCGGCTCGTTCGACGTGACCCTGCGATGGACGCCGCAGACCCGGGTGGACGTGGCCCTGATCGTGTCCGCCCTGACCATCCTGGCCTGCCTGCTGATGGCCTACCTGCCCGAGCGGTTGCGCCGGCGACTCACCCGGCGCATCGGAGACACGGTTCGCCGGGTCACGCGTCGACGGACGAGGGCCGCCCATTCCCGCTCCGACCGCGGTGACGTGACCGCGGGCCTGGGTGCCGTGCCCGCACCCACACTGTGGACTCCGTTCCGATCGGGGCGGCCCCCGACGCGCTGGTTCACGTCGCTGGGCGTGGCCGTTCTCACCGGCCTGGTCGGGGCGGCCATCTCCCGCCCGCTCACCGGGTTGGTGGTCGGGGCCGCCACCCTCGTCGCCCTGCTCGTGCCTCGGGTACGCGCCCTGCTCGGCCTGGCTGCCGTCGGCTTGATGATCGCCGCCGGGACCTACACGGTCGTCCAACAGTCACATCTACACAGCGCTGTCAGCGGCAACTGGTCGTCCCACTTCGACATCGCCAGCAACCTGGCCTGGGCGGCTGTGGTCTTCCTGGGGGCGGACGCCACCGTCGAGACCATCCGGCGCCTGGCTTCGGTCCGCCCGTCCAAGGGTCGCCCGGCGAGGATGGCGCCGGCCGGTGAGGCCGTCGACCCGTCGGGGATGCCAGGATCGTCCGGGGAGGCCGGCGTTCCCGGGCCTCACGACACACCGGACGACACGGACACGAACGGCACGAACCCGAGCCGGACGGACGACTACCAGCCATCAGCTCCCTAAGCGCCCCGCACGTATCGTCGTCGATGCGCCCGGCACCGCCAGGCAAAGCCGGAGATCAGGTCTCCGCTGGCCGCTATCGCCGGTGGCGCCCGGGCCGGCTGAGCGTCTCGGCGGCCAGCACGGCCAGTGTGGCCCGAGCCGTGGCATTCCAGGTGAACTGCTCGGCGTGCTCCTGCGAGCCGATGCCCAGCCGTTTGCGCGAGACCTCGTCGGTCAACGTGGTCTCCAAGGCCCCCACCAGTTCCTCCTGGTTGTCGACCAGGAGACCGGACCGCCCGTCGACCACGGCGTCCTCGTGACCGCTGATCCGGGTGACCACCGATGGGGTGGCGCAGGCGCCGGCCTCGGTCACGGTCATGCCCCATCCTTCGCGCAACGAGGTGGACGCCACCACCCAGGCCTGTCGGTAGAGGGCGATGAGGGCCTCGTCGGACACGTACCCGGGCAATGCGATCCAGTCGGAGGCGCCGAGCTGGGCGATGAGGGCCTCGAGCCGGGGCCGCTCATAACCCTCGCCCACGATGACGGCGCGCAACTCTGGTTGACGGACCTTCAACTGAGCCAGCGCCTCGATGAGCAACTCGAACCGCTTGACCGGGACCAACCGGCCCACCGCCACCACCAGGGGTGCCTCGGACCGCTCACCACCGGGAGAGAAGGACGGCTCCACGCCCGGAGGCGACACCGTCACCCGGTCGGCCGGTATGCCGAGGCGTTCCACGATCTCGTTCTTGGACGAGGAGGACAAGGTGACGATTCGACTGCGGCGATAGATGGGAGGTGCCAAGCGGTGTTCGATGGCGTGGCCCAGCTGGGCCAGTCCCGTCGGCAGGACCATCTTCCACATCTCGGCGTGCACGTGGTGCAAGAAGATGACCCGTGGGCTCCGTGCCCACAATGGCGAGAGAAAGGGCATCCCGTTCCAGATCTCGACCAGGCCGTCGCCGGCCCCGATGGTGCCGGCCAGGCCCGAGAGCATCGTCCGGGGGAACACCGAGTAGCGCCCGGACCGTCGGACCACCCGGTAGCCATCGCGTCGGATCACCCGGCGGGCGTCGGGGACCGAAGACGTCACCATGGTGATGTCGAGCCCAGCGTCGGCCCAGGCCGACACCACCCGATGGGCATGGAGCTCCGAGCCGCCCGCCTCGGGGTCGTCGAAGTCGCGCCAGGAGACAACGTCGATCCGCCGAAGTCCGGCGCGCTCGGCGATCTCGGGTAAGGCGAGGGCCTCGAAGGGGCGGAGCCGAGGGTCAGCGAAGACCGGAGAGGCTACGGGGGCCCGTGCGGCCTCGCCAAAGAGGGCGTCGTCGTCGGCCAACGTCAGGCGCGGCTCCGACAGGGCTAGGTCATCGATCCCGGCCACTGGTTGGTTGTGCACGCGCCCATCATCGCTGGTCACTTGCGGCGTCGACTTCAGCTGTCCCCCATGGTCCGGTTGCCGATCGTGAGGTGCAATCTACCCAATGTGGCACTGCAATGGCGAGAAACGACCAGTTTGTGAGCGTTCTGTGTCGCTAGTGGGAACGGTGGACCCGCCGATGTATTGCGATAAAGAAGCAGCCGATACCGGCGGCCAGGGCGGCCTGGACGATCAGGTCGGCCTTGGCCGTGTGGTCCGGGTTCCCGTGGGCCCCGGCCACCAAGACCACCGAGAGTGCGGCGCCGACGGCCAGCACGATCACGATCCATCGGCGACCGGCCCCGAAGAGGTAGTTGGTCAACAACACTGAAATGGCAAGGAAGATCATGGCCGCTACCAACGGGGCGAAGGCCGATGCCGCGGAGGCCAGCTTGGCCGAGAAGAACAGGGTGATGAACTGCTTGGGGATGACGATCGATACCCCCAAGAGCAGGACCGCAGGTACGGCCAGGAACAGCAGGGTGACCCCCAGCTGTCGGAGGGCGTGGCCTCCCTCGTTCCAGCGGATGGTGGCCTCGGGCAAGAGGTAGCTGCCGAGCGCCAGTGCGCCGAACACGAGCGCCTTGCTGGCCACCGAGATGGCGGCGTAGGAGCCGATCGTGTTGGAGTTCCCGGCCTGGCGACCGAGGATGAGCACATCGACGTTCTGGAGCAGGGCCAACAGGGCCAACCCGATGAAGGCGGCCATGACGTCATAGAGAAGCGCCCGCCGGGCCACCGCGGCCACCGGCGGACGCCCGTTGATAGAACCCGGCCCTGAGCCGGGGGTCTCCCCGCCGATCGTGCCCCTGCTGGAGGGCGCAGTAGGCACGGTCGCGGGTGGTTCGGGCGCCGGTTGTTCGGGCACAGCCACGTGAGGTGTCCCCGTTCCGGCCGGGGACATGGCTGGCCACGCTCGGCTGGCCAGCCACCGGGCATGGGTGGCGGCCACCACCTCACCGATGAAGATACCGATGGCGTAGCCTCCCACCCCGAACCCGGCGGCCACGAGCCCCACGACGAAGGCCGACCTCACCCCGCCCTCTATCAGCAGGTTCCCGGCCAGTCCCCGGTAGTCACGATGGGCCTGCAGCAAGCCGCGGTCAACGGAAAGCAGCATCCAGATTCCCGCCGCCACCAAGATGGCGAAGACCCCGGCCGTATTAGGGAGCCGGAGCTCGTGGGCGATCCGCCCCTTGGCCAACCAGACGATCACCGCCTCGAGCACGACCGCCCCGGCCACCATCCGGTAGACGCGGAGGGCCCAGGGATGGACCCGATGCATCTCGCCCAGCTTCTGCCAAATGGTGACCCGCCGTACGACGCCGACCAGCACGGCCGAACCGGGCATGGACAACACAAAGAACAAGCCCAAGAGGATGGCGATGGTCCCGTAGGCCCGTGGCGAGACCAATCGAGCGATCAGGACGACCACCACGACGCCGAGGCCGTTGACCAGCAGTCCGGCCACCGCCACCGGACCAGCCTGCAAGATGCCCCCACGAAGCGACTCGGCCTGATGGCGCTCGACGTGGGTCACCCGCTCGTCGTCGGGCAGGGTGATCATCGGCCCACCGGCGATGGGGATGCCGACGGCCGGGGCCATAGCGGCGCTCTCGGCCACCGGATCGACGGCCAGATCGATCTCCTCGAGCATCACCTCGAGCTCGGGAGCGCCCGAGTCGGCGGCGGCCGAGTCGGCGGCTCCCGAGTCGGCAGCTCCCTTGTCCGGAGCTCCCTTGTCCGGGGCTCTGCTTTCGGCCGATCCCGTGGCCGCACGTCCGACGTGGTGCTCGCGCTCGTCGACCGTCCCGGTCACCGAGCCGGGTTCCTCGCTGGTGGCTCCGACCGACTTGAGCGGTTCGGTGGCCTCGTCGGGCACCGTGGTATCGGCCGGACGAACGGCGTGGGCACGGGGGTGGCGACCCGGCCCCCCCGGGGCGTTCGTCGACGCCGAGTCGGTCACTCGGGCTTATCGTCCTTTGGTGTCCCCGGCGCCGGTGCTGTCGGTGCCGGTGCTGCGCTCTCGGGGGTCGTCACCGGGGTCCGGCGGGGCAGGATGGGCGCGTCGCGGCCGGTGCCGGTGGTCGTCTCGCCGCGATTGTCCCCCTCTTCGTGGTACTCCTCCTCCACGTTGACCGCCCAGATGTCATGTGACGCGCCGTGGATGTTCTCGACGGTGAGCATGGCCGTGTACATGGAATGGTCCTGGTTGTTGTACTTGTGCATGCCGTTGCGGCCGACAGGGTGCACGTTGGGGGCGTTGGCGTCGAGATAGGCGGCGATGGTGGCCACGTTGGCCCGGTACTCGGTGTCGTAGTACGGGTAAGCCTTGGGCACTCGGACCACGTAACCGGTCTCGACATCGGTCGACGGCACCAGCCCCAGCGACTGGATCTCGGCAGTTGCCCGCGCCACCAACTCGTCGTCGGAACTGGTCCACAGCTCGTCCCCTTCGAAGACGAAGTACTCCATCCCGAGACAGGTGCGTCCGTCTTTGACCATGAACGGCGACCAGGAGCCGAAGTTCTGGATGCGCCCCA